>DAOMBL010000529.1:0-2563 GCA_035427325.1 Casimicrobiaceae bacterium | reverse complement strand
GGCCTCGTGACGACGTTGCTCAACACCTGGTTCGACATCCCGCCCCCGCGCTGGATCTACGGGCTTCCGGGCGTGGCGCTGGCCCAGCTCCTCACGTTCTCGCCGATCGCGTTCCTGCTCCTCCATGGCGCGCTGGCCGCGATCAGCCCGGCGCTGGAGGAGGCGGCGCAGACCCTTCGCGCGTCGCGCTGGCGGATCTTCCGCACCGTGACGCTGCCGCTGCTCCGCCCCGCGCTCGCCAACGCGTTCCTGCTCGGCTTCGTCGAGAGCCTCGCCGACTTCGGCAACCCGATCGTGCTCGCAGGCAACTACGAGGTGCTGTCGACCAAGATCTTCTTCGCGGTCGCCGGCGCGCAGCACGACCCGGGCCGGGCCGCGGCGCTCGCGGTCGTGCTGCTGGTGCTCACGCTGGTGGCGTTCTGGCTGCAGCAGCGCTGGATCGGCAAGCTCTCGTACGTCACGGTGACAGGCAAGGGCGACAGCGGGCTCAACGCGCAACTGCCCGGCTGGCTGCGGCGCGGCTGCATCGTCCTGGCGCTCTCCTGGTTCGTGTTCACGCTCGCCTGCTACGCGGTCATCCTCACCGGAGGCCTCGTCCGGGACATCGGCCGCGGCGACATGACGCTGACGCTGCACCACCTGTCGCAGGGCTTCGCGATCGATCCGTCGTCCACGGCGACGATGTTCGTCGGCTCCGCCTGGGACAGCCTGTTCACGACGCTCGAAGTCGCGGCGATCTCGGCGCCGCTGACCGCGCTCGTGGGACTGCTCTCGGCCTACGTGATCACGCGACACAAGTTCGCGGGCCGGCGCGCGTTCGAATTCCTGACGATGGTCAGCTTCGCGATTCCCGGCACGGTCATCGGCGTCTCCTACATCGTCGCGTTCAACGTCGCGCCGCTCGAACTCACCGGCGGCATGGCGATCCTCGTGCTGTGCTTCGTGTTCCGCAACATGCCGGTCGGCGTGCGCGCCGGCATCGCGGCGCTCGCGCAGATCGACCGGACGCTCGACGAGGCGTCCTCGACGCTGCGCGCCTCGACCACGCGGACGCTCACGAAGGTCGTGCTGCCGCTGCTCAAGCCGGCGATCCTCGCGACGCTGGTGTTCAGCTTCACGCACGCGATGACCGCGGTCTCGGCCGTGATCTTCCTCGCGACCGCCAAGTACAATCTCGCGACCGTCTACATCATCAACCGCGTCGAGGCCGGCGAGTATCCGCTCGCGATCGCCTATTCGTCGGTGCTGATCGTCATCATGCTCACCATCCTCCTGGCCGTGCAGGCGTTCGTCGGCGAGGCGCGGCTCGGGCGCCGGGCGACGCCGGTGCTCGCCGGCGGCGGCTGACGCCGCGAAAGGTTCCCCGATGAAGCCCACGCAAGACGGCGTCGTGTTCGACCGCGTGTCCAAGCGCTACGGCACGGTGACGGCGGTCGACGACGTGTCGTTCCGCGTGGCGAAGGGGGAACTCGTCACGCTGCTCGGTCCCTCGGGATGCGGCAAGACGACGACGCTGCGGATGGTCGCGGGCCTGGAGCCGGTGTCCGGCGGACGCGTGCTGATCGAAGGAACCGACGTCACGCTGCGCGCGGCGAACGAGCGCGACGTGAGCATGGTGTTCCAGTCCTACGCGCTGTTCCCGCACATGACGGTGCTGGAGAACGTCTGCTACGGGCCGCAATCGATGGGTGCCGACAAGGCGAAGGCGCGCGAGATCGCGCACGCCAAGCTCGCGATGCTGGGGCTCGACGGCATGGAGGCACGGCTGCCCTCGGAACTCTCGGGCGGGCAGCAGCAGCGTGTCGCGGTGGCGCGCTCGCTCGTGCTCGAGCCCAAGGTGCTGCTGTTCGACGAGCCGCTGTCGAACCTCGACGCGAAGCTGCGCCGCCGCGTGCGGCAGGAGATCCGCGAGCTGCAGCAGGAGCTCGCGCTCACGGTCCTCTACGTCACCCACGACCAGGAAGAGGCGCTCGCGGTCTCCGACCACATCATCGTGATGGACCACGGCAAGATCGCGCAGCAGGGCACGCCGCGCGAACTCTACGAGTCGCCGGCGAGCCGATTCCTCGCCGACTTCATCGGCGACGCGAACCTGGTCGACGGCGAGTTCCGGGAGGGGACGTTCACCGCGGGCGGAGTCTCGGCGCCGGTGCGCGCGTCGGGCATGGCGCCCGGCCCGGCGACGCTCGCGGTCCGCCCGCACCGCTTGCGCATCGCCGATGCGGGGCGCGGCCCGATTCCGGGCACCTGCAAGCGGGCGGCCTACCTCGGCAGCCGCAACGAGTACGTCGTCGCGACCGCGTGGGGCGAACTCCTCGTGTTCGACGACGACGCGAACGACCTGCGCACGCGCGATTCGCAGGTCGCGCTGGCCTTCGAGCCGGGCGCGGTGATCCTGCTCAAGCGGTAGGCTGCGCCCCGGGCCGGCGCGAACCGGCCCGGGCGGCGGACTCACTTCTTCGCGAAGTCTCCCGCCCCGAAGGTCGCGAGACCGTCGGGCTTCAGGTACTTGCGCAGCGCGGCGTTCGCGGCGTCGACGCCGACGGCGGCGATCGCGCGATCG
>DAOMBL010000528.1:0-2563 GCA_035427325.1 Casimicrobiaceae bacterium | reverse complement strand
CCCGCCGGACGAAGCGCGCGCGCTCGCGGATGCGCTGCCCTGCGCGGTGGCGGCGATCGTCGCGACCGGCGCGATGCCCGACCCGTCGACCGCGCGCGTGGTCGCCGCGCGTGACGCCGACGTTCTCGTCGACGCCGTCGGCCTCGACGCGCCGACCGGGACCTGGCTCGCGAGCCGCCCGGCGAGGACGCTGTGGACGATCGCCGATCTGGAGCCGCCGCTCGTCGACCGCCGTCTTCGTGCCGATGCGGACGAGCTGCGCGCGGCGCTCGGCGGCGTGAACCGCGAAACGAGCACGTCCCTCTCCGCGGACGCCATCGCGGCTCGCTGGGCCGACGGCCTGCGCGCGCACCAGGCAGACGACACCGATCGTGCGCGCGCGGCGTACTCGGCCGTCATCGACGACCAGCCGGACTTCGCGCTGGCACGGCACTTCCGCGCCCGGCTGGAATGGGACGCGGGCGAGACCGAACCGGCGGCGCGCGACCTGGAGGTCGTGCTCGCCGGAGCGCCCGCCTACCTCGACGCCCGCGTGGACGCGAGCCGCCTCGCGCTCGAATCCGAACGCCCGGCGCTCGCGGTCTCGCTCGCCGAGGAAGGGCTCGCGCGCGACCCTTCGCACCTCGGGCTGTGGCGCGCGCTCGGGCACGCGCTCCTTCGTGTCGGCGATGGCGCGGGTGCGGCCCGGGCATTCGAGCGCGCGTCGCTGATCGACCCGCTCGACGCCGAGACGCACTACAACCTGGGCGTGGCCCGGCAGCTCGAAGGCGACCCCGCGGCCGCGGTCGAGGCGTACCGGCACGCGATGACCTTCGACCCGGCGTTCGCCGACGCGGTGTTCAACCTCGGCGTGCTGTTCCAGCAGCAGGGACGCCGCAGGGCGGCGATGGGCATGTACCGCCGCGTGCTCGAGATCGACGCGACGCGCGAGTCCGCGTGGAAGAACCTGGGCGAGGTGCTGCGCGAGAGCGGGGACTTCGACGGCTGGGCCCAGAACTTCCGGCGCTTCGAGGCCGCCTGCCCCGAGTCGCTGCTGCTCGCGGTGCAGGCGCTCGAGGTGTGCCAGTTCCGCGCCGACTTCGGACGCCTCGACCGTTACCTCGACGGCCTGCGCCAGGAGCGCTACCGCGCGGGGTCGGAGACCGCGCTCGTCGATGCGCTCGAGGAACTCCTCTACCTGCTGCTGTTCTTCGACGTCGCGCCTCCGGTCGTGCACCGGTTCGCGCGCACCTACGACCAGGCGACGCGGCGCGTCTACGGCGTGCCCCGGCGGCGTCCCGCCGTGCGCAAGCCGGGGAAGATCCGGATCGGCTACCTCTCGGCGGACCTCCGCAACCACGTGATGGGCAAGATGATGTGGGAGGCGGTGCGCCACCACGATCGCGACCGGTTCGACCTGTATTTCTACGCGCTCGCGCCGGGACGCGACCGCTGGACCGAGCGCTACGAATCGATCGCGACGGCGTTTCGCGACCTGTCGGGCCTCGCGGATCGCGCCGCGGCGGGCGTCATCGACGGCGACGATCTCGACCTCCTCGTGGACCTGCAGACGCACACGCGGGGGGCGCGGCCGGGCATCCTCGCGCTCAAGCCCGCCCGCGTGCAGATCACCCACGTCGCCTCGGCCGGCACGCTCGGGCTCTCGGCGATCGACTACAAGCTGACCGACGCCTACGCCGACCTGCCCGAGGCGCAGGAGGACCAGATCGAGCCGCTGCTCGCGATGGGCGGCTCGGTCTACCCGTGGCGCAGCGTCGCGCCGGGCAAGATTCCGCCCCTCGACCGCGCGCAGGCGGGCGTGAGGGCCGACGCGTTCGTCGTCGGCGCGTTCGTGACTCCGATGAAACTGTCGCGCCGCTGCCTCACGCTCTGGAAGGAGATCGCCGAGCGCGTGCCCCGCGCGCTCTTCCTGTTCTCGCCGCTGCGGCCCGAGCATCGCGGCGCCTACGAGCGCCTGATGGCCTCGGTCGGCATCGCCCGCGAGCGTTTCATGTTCGTGCCGCAGTCGTCGAGCGAGGGCGGCAACCAGGCGCGCTATCGCATCGTCGACGTGGTGCTCGACCCGATGCCGTTCGGCAACGTCAACGGGACGATCGAGCCGCTCTCGATGGGCGTTCCGGTCGTGACGATGCTGGGGAAGCGCCACGGCGAACGCACGACCTGGTCGATCCTCGCGAACCTCGGGGTGACCTCGACCGTCGCGTCCAGCGGACGCGAGTACGTCGACCTCGCCGTCCGGCTCGCCGAGGACGAGGCGTTCATGCGCGCGACGCGGCAGGAGATCGAAGCGAAGCTCGCGACCTCGCCGCTGACCGACGGCAGGGTCTACGCGAAGCACCTCGAAGCCGCCTACATCGTGGCGCTGGGACAGAAGGCGCCCGAGGCGCTCGTGTCGGCAGGGTGGCCCGCGCCGGCGTGAGCGACGCCCGCCTCGCCGCGGCGCAGCGCGCACTCGACGCGGGCGATGTCGAGGCCGCCGCTCGCGACGCGACGCGCGTCATCGACGACGCGGCCGCCGCGGCGCCGCTCCAGCTTCTCCAGATTCAGTCGATCTCGAAACCGG
>DAOMBL010000527.1:0-2569 GCA_035427325.1 Casimicrobiaceae bacterium | reverse complement strand
GCGGCTTCGAGTCGATTCCCGGCGCGATCGTCGGCGGACTCATCATCGGAGCGACCGAGAAACTGGCGGAGGTCTACCTGGGACCCTCGGTGGGCGGAGGCATCGAGGGGTGGTTCCCCTACGTCCTCGCGCTCCTGTTCCTGCTCGTGCGGCCCGAGGGCCTGTTCGGCGAGAAGATCATCAGGCGCATTTAAGGATCCAGGCGTACAAGGAGGCGGGAGCGCGACACCCACCAGCGGGTCCGGCACGGCCCGGCGCCGAAACAGGCGCCGGCCGGGCCGATCCCCTGCGGATCGCCGCGGGGGCGGCGAAGGGTTCCGATCCCACGAACGACGATGTTCTACCGCGAAGCCGGCCAGTTCAAGGCCAACTACGTCGAGGATTCGGCGATCTTCCCGCTGCGGCAGGACCGCATCGGCATCGCCGTGATCCTGTTCATCGCGTTCGCGGTCGTGCCGTTCGTGGCGACCCCGTACCTGTTCTCCGCGATCCTCATCCCGTTCCTGATCCTGTCGCTGGCCGCGATCGGGCTCAACATCCTGACCGGCTACTGCGGCCAGCTCTCGCTCGGAACGGCGGCGTTCATGGCGGTGGGCGCGTTCGCCTCCTACAACTTCATGCTGCGCGTCCCGGGCATGCCGATCCTCGTCGCGTTCGCGGGCGGCGGCCTGATCGCCGCCGGCGTCGGCCTCCTGTTCGGCCTGCCGCGCCTGGACATCCGCGGCTTCTACCTCGCGGTGGCGACGCTCGCCGCGCAGTTCGTCATCGTCTGGTGCCTGTCGAAGGTCGGCTGGTTCTCGAACTACAGCAGCTCGGGCGTCATCACCGCGCAGCAGATCGAGATCCTGGGCTACGCGTTCGAGTCGCCGCCGTCGAAGTACCTGCTGGTGCTCACGATCGTGTCGGTGATGGCGGTCGCGGCGAAGAACCTCGCGCGGAGCAACGTCGGGCGTTCGTGGATGGCGGTGCGCGACATGGACGTGGCGGCCGAGGTCATCGGCATCCGGCCGATGCGGACGAAGCTCCTCGCCTTCGCGATCAGCTCGTTCTACTGCGGCGTCGCGGGCGCGCTCTACGCCTACGCGTATCTCGGCACGGTCGAGCCCGAGGCCTACAACCTCGACCTGTCGTTTCGCATCCTGTTCATGATCATCATCGGCGGCGTGGGCACGATCCTCGGGTCGTTCCTCGGCAGCGCGTTCATCGCGCTGCTGCCGATCTTCCTGAACGTGTTCGTGGGCTTCCTCGAGAACACCCTCCACCTCGACGTGTCGAAGAGCCTCACCTCGAACCTCGAGCTGATGGTGTTCGGAGGGCTCATCATCTTCTTCCTGATCGTCGAGCCGCACGGACTGGCCCGGCTCTGGCAGATCGCCAAGGAGAAACTGCGGTTGTGGCCGTTCCCCCATTGACGGCGCGCCGCGCCGCCCCGTGTCCACTGACGTCGCACCACCCAACGCCGCCGCGTCTTCACGGCGGCCCGCAAGGAGGAGAACCATGAATCCGAAAGTGAAATCCGCCCTGCTCGGCGTTGCGCTCCTGGGCGCCGCGTCGGGCGCCTTCGCGCAGAGCGAGCAGTTCATCCCGATCCTGTCCTACCGCGTGGGTCCCTACGCGGCGGGCGGCTCGGGCTATTTCGGCGGCACGATCGACTACTTCAACCTGATCAACGCCACCGGCGGCATCAACGGCGTGAAGCTCGTGTGGGAGGAGTGCGAGACCGAGTACAACGCCGCGCGCGGCGTCGAGTGCTACGAGCGCCTCAAGAAGCGCCACGGCGGCGCCTCGACGGTCGAGCCGCTGTCCACCGGCATCGCGTACGGCCTCCTCGACCGCGTCGGCCACGACAAGATCCCGATGACGACCTTCGGCTACGGCAGCGCCAACGCCGCCGACGGCCGCGTGTTCGAGTGGGTGTTCCCGGTCGGCACCACCTACTGGGACCAGGCCGCAGCGATGGTCACCTACCTAGGCCAGCGCGCGGGCGGCATGGACAAGCTCAAGGGCAAGACGATCGTCCACCTGTACCACGACTCCGCGTTCGGCACGGAGCCGATCCCGGTGTTCGAGGCGCTCGCCGCGAAGTACGGATTCGAACTCATCAAGATCGCGGTCGCGCATCCGGGCAACACGCAGCAGTCGCAGTGGCTGCAGATCCGGCAGGCGCAGCCCGACTACGTGATCCTGTGGGGCTGGGGCGTGATGAACCCGACCGCGCTCAAGGCCGCCGCCAAGGTCGGCTTCCCGCGCGACAAGGTGATCGGCGTCTGGTGGGCGGGCTCCGAAGAGGACGTGATCCCTGCGGGCGACGCCGCCAAGGGCTACATCACGGCCGCGTTCTCGGCGCCGGGCACGAGCTTCCCGGTGATGCAGGACATCCAGAAGAAGGTCTACGGCGCGGGCAAGGGCAATCTCGAGGACAAGTCGCGCCTGGGCTCGATCTACCACACGCGCGGCGTGAGCTACGGGATCATCATCGTCGAGGCGATCCGCAAGGCGCAGGAGAAGTTCGGCAAGGGCAAGGTGATGACGCCCGAGCAGGTGCGCTGGGGCCTCGAGAACCTGAATC
>DAOMBL010000526.1:0-2569 GCA_035427325.1 Casimicrobiaceae bacterium | reverse complement strand
GCAAGTCGACGCGCGCGCCGTCGTCGGCCGCCTCCCGGACGAGCGCCGGTCCGCGCCAGGGCCAGGCGGGAATCCGGTCCGGCGCGCGCGCCTCGCGTAGGCGGGCGAGGTGCGTCTCCGGCGATTCCGCGCCGACGCAGGCGCCTGCGCAGCGGCCGAGCTGGCGCGCGAAACAGGGCCCGTCGCGCCGTTCGAGGCCGAGGCGGATCCAGCACAGGCGGTGCCCGGCCGCGAGCGACTGCAGCCGCGCGCGCATCGCACGCTTCGACGCGTAGGGACCGTAGGCACCCGGGACCGACGAAGGATCGACCGCGTCGGCGCGCAGGAACGAAGGGTCGCCATCGTCGGAGAGGATCAGCACGCCCGCGTCCCGCCGGCGCCGCAGCGCGTGGTTGTGCGCCGGCATCACCGACTTGACGAGCGCCGATTCGCGCAGCAGCGCGCCCAGTTCGCCCGCGGTCGTCTCGAACTCGATGCGCCGGATCTCGGCGGACAGCCTGAGGTCCTTCTCGCGCACCCAGTCGCCGCAGAAGTGCGACGCGATCCGGTCACGCAGGTGGGTGCTCTTGCCGACGTAGAGGGGGAGCGGGTTGTCGCCGAAGAAGAGGTACACGCCAGGCGCGTCGGGAATGGCGTCGAGCGCATCGGGCGGAAGCTGCGGCGGCAGGCTGGGGATTCTCAGCAGCCGCTTCACCGCCGCTTCGATCTCCGCCCCCGGGCGGGTCCGGTGGAGCCGCTCGACGAACTGCCACAGCGCGCGTGCGTCGCCGAGCGCACGGTGGCGGCTTCCGGGCTCGAGTCCGTGGCGGGCGATCAGCGCGTCGAGGCCGTGCCCCTCGGCGCCGGGATCGACGAGGCGCGACAGGCGCACCGTGCACAGCACGCGCGGCGAGAACGCGATGCCCAGGCGCGCGAACTCGTGCTTGAGAAAGCCGAAATCGAAGCGCGCGTGGTGCGCGACGAAGAGCGCGCCGTCGAGCCTCCGTGCGATCTCGCCGGCGAGGGCGGAGAAGGTCGGGGCGCCCCGCACCATCGCGTCGGTGATTCCGGTCAGCGCCTGGATCGGCGAGGGGATCGGAACGCCGGGATCGACGAGCGACGACCACTCGACGACGCTCGGCGGACCGCCCGCCGGGTCGGCGTCCACGCGAACAATGCCAACCTCGGTCACCCGGTCCGCGGCGGCGCGCGTGCCGGTCGTCTCCAGGTCGACGAAGGCGAGGGAGGGGGCGAAGAGCCTCATCGGGGCTCGGGATGGCTCGATTCCAGCCGCGGTCCCGTGCGAGCGGGCCGTGGAAAATTCCCTTGACGCACGAACGATCGTTCGCTATGGTAGCAGCATGTCGAACGATCGTTCCTACCTCGAAGCGCTGCAGGATTACTACGCGCGCCACCGGGCGCTGCCATCGTACGCGTCGATCGGGGGGTTGCTCGGCCTCAAGTCGAAGTCCTCGGTAGCCGCCCTGGTCGCGCGGCTCAAGCTCGCGGGAATGCTCGAATCGACACCCGATCGCCGGCTCGCGCCCACGCGCCGCTTCTTCGCGCGGCCGCTGGCGGATGCTGCCGTTCGTGCCGGCCTGCCGGAGCGCATCGACGACGCGGCGTCCGACGCGCTCACCATCGACGACTATCTGATCGAGCGACCGTCGCAGACCGTGCCCGTGCGCGTGAAGGGCGACTCGATGGTGGACGCCGGGATCCTCGACGGCGACCTCGTCGTCGTCGAGAAGCAGCCGTCCGCGAGGAAGGGCGACATCGTCGTCGCGATCGTCGACGGACAGTTCACGCTGAAGCGCCTCGACGTCGACCGCGGGCAGTTTTTCCTTCGCGCCGAGAACAAGGCCTACGCACCGATCCATCCGGAGGGCGCGCTCGAGATCTTCGGCGTCATGGTGGGACTCGTGCGCAAGATGTAGGCTTCGGCCGTTCGCAGTTCGTTCGCGCCTGCCGGCGCGGCGAGGTCCCCGCGGAGCACGCGGGTCGTGGAGGTGGACGCCTCCGCGAGCCGGCCGCCGGGCGCCGTCTGGCGGTTCGTCCGTCGTCGCGCTTCGTTCGTTCGGATCGGAGTCCCGGGCCATGGCCGACATCCCGCAGGTCACGCTGCCCGACGGCACGCGCGTTCCCGCGCTCGGGCTGGGCACCTGGCGCATGGGCGAGCGACCGGAAGCGCGCAGCCGCGAGATCGCGGCGCTTCGACGCGGCTTCGACCTCGGACTCACGCTCGTCGACACCGCCGAAATGTACGCGGAGGGCGGGAGCGAAAGCGTCGTGGGCGAGGCGATCGCCGGACGCCGAGACGAGGTGTTCGTCGTTTCGAAGGTGTATCCGCACCACGCCGGCCGGCGTTCCGCGGTTCTGGCGTGCGAGCGCAGCCTCGCGCGCCTTCGCATCGACCGGATCGATCTCTACCTGCTGCACTGGCGCGGCGACGTGCCGCTCGCCGAGACGATCGAGGCGTTCGAGCGGTTTCGCCGCGACGGGAAGATCGCGCGCTGGGGCGTGTCGACTTTCGACGTCGGTGACCTCGACGAACTCGCGGCGCTGCCCGCCGGATCGGCATGCGCGACCG
>DAOMBL010000525.1:0-2575 GCA_035427325.1 Casimicrobiaceae bacterium | reverse complement strand
GCAGCTCCTCGGTCACCCGATCGCCGGCAGGTCCGACGAGCGCCAGCTCTCGCGTTCGCTCGGCGTGTCGCGCACGCCGATCCGCGAGGCGATGACGCTGCTCGAGCAGGAGGGCCTGCTGCGCACCGCGCCCCGGCGCGGCATCTTCATCGTGCGCAAGACCAAGCGCCAGATCGTCGAGATGATCGAGATGTGGGCGGCGATCGAGAGCATGGCGGCGCGCCTCGCGACGGTGAACGCCTCCGACGAGGACATCGCGGGCCTTCGCCGGATGTTCGACGACTTCCGGAGCGCCGCGCCGGCGGAGCACATCAACGAGTATTCGGACGCGAACATCGCGTTCCACCAGGCCATCATCCGGCTCTCGGGCTCGCACCTGATGGGGCAGACGCTCGAGAACCTGTTCATCCACGTCCGCGCCATCCGCCGGCTGACCATCTCGCAGGCCGACCGCGCGTCGCGCTCGATCGTCGACCACATGCGGATCATCGAGGCGCTCGAGAAGCGCGACACCGAACTCGCCGAGCGCCTCGTGCGACAGCACTCGCTCGACCTCGCCGCGTACGTCGAGAAGCACGGCGACTTCCTCGGCTGATCCCGGCGCGGACGGTCCGCGCCGCGCCGGGGCGGGTCAGTGCGTGGTGGGTCCCATCAGCGTGTCCGGCAGCCAGGTCGCGATGCCGGGGAACACGCAGAGGATCACGATGGCGAGGATCATGCAGCCGACGTAGGGGATCGTGCCCCACATCACGCGCTGCACGGGGACGTCGGGCGCGATCGAGTTGACGATGTAGATGTTGAGGCCGACCGGCGGGTGGATGAGGCCGATCTCCATGTTGATCGTCATGATCACGCCGAACCACACCGGGTCGAAGCCCGCGGTCTTGACGATCGGGAACAGGATTGGACTCGTCATCAGGATGATCGCGGCGGGCGGGATGAAGAACCCGCACACCAGCAGGAACACGTTGATGAGGCCCATCAGCACCCAGGGATTCGGGTGCAGGTCGGCGATCGCCTGCGCGAGCGTCTGCGTCAGGTAGAGCGAGGTCAGCATGTAGCCGAACAGCACGGCCGCCGCGATGATCATCAGGATCATCACCGACTCGCGGGTCGTGTCGCGCAGGATCTCCCACCAGCGCTCCGGCTTCCACATCCGGTAGATCGCGACGGCCAGCACGACGCACAGCGCGGCGCCGACTCCGGCGGCCTCCGAAGGCGTCGCGACGCCGCCGTAGAGCACGTACATGACGCCGGCGATGATCAGGAGGAACGGCGCGATCTTCGGCACCGCCTCGAACTTCTGCCGCCAGGTGTAGCGGAAGTCGGGCGCGTGGGACCGGAAGCCGCGCTTCCAGATGATGAACAGCGTCCAGACGATGAAGAGGCCGAGGAGCAGGAGGCCCGGGAAGACGCCGGCGAGGAACAGCCGGCCGATCGAGGTCTCGGTGGCGATGCCGTAGAGGATGAAGGTGATCGACGGCGGAATCAGGATCCCGAGCGTGCCTCCCGCGCAGATCGACCCGGTGGCGACGTCGTCGGGGTAGCCGCGCCGGCGCATCTCGGGGATGCCCATCTTGCCGATCGCCGCGCAGCAGGCGGGCGACGAGCCCGTGAGCGCGGCGAACAGTCCGCAGGCGCCGAGGTTGGAGATCGCGAGCCCGCCCGGCAGCCGGTACAGCCAGCGGTCCAGGGCCTCGTAGAGATCCCTGCCCGCCGGTGACGATCCGATCGCCGCGCCCATCATCACGAACATCGGGATCGACACGAGCGTGAAATCGGTGAGGCCGGCGTAGAACGTCTCGGCGACGACGTGCAGCGCGCCGAAGCCCTGGAACAGCACGACGAACGCGATCGACACCGCGCCGAGCGCGAATGCGACCGGCGCACCCGACAGGAGCATCGCCAGCGTCACGACGAGGACGATGCCGCCCTGCAGCGTCGGGCTCATCGCCGCGCTCCGCCGAGCCCGAACGGCACCTCGCGCCCCGCGACGAGGTCGGCGAAGTCCGAGATCGCCTGCATCGTCAGCAATCCGAGCCCGATCGGCATCGAAGCGTAGGGGATCCACAGCCGTGCGCGCCACATCGTGTCGGACACCCAGTTCTTGTCGAAGGCTTCCTTCCAGAAGAGGAATCCGAGCACCGCGAGCGTCGCGGCGAAGGCGATCGTCACCGCCTGGGCGAACAGCGCGAGCCGGAAGCGCGCCGCGGGCGCGAGGTACTGCGGCAGCACGTCGACATTGACGTGGCCGCGCGTCAACAGCACGTACGGGCTGCCGACGAAGGTCGCGGCGATCAGGCAGTAGGTGGTGAAGTCGGTCTGCCAGACCGTGCTCTCGCCGAGCACGTAGCGCGCGAACACCATCTGGCAGACGACCAGCACCGCGGCCGCGATGAGGCCGGCGGCGGCGACGCCGGAGAACCGCGACACCGCGCGCACCGCCCGCGTGACCCGCGGGAGGGCGGGCGGGGGCGGCGCGGCGGCGGGCGGATCCGCAGCGCCCTTGGGAGCGCCGGCCACGGACTACTTGACCGCGAGCGCCTCGTCGACCAGCTTCTGCCCCTCCGGGACC
>DAOMBL010000524.1:0-2581 GCA_035427325.1 Casimicrobiaceae bacterium | reverse complement strand
TCTCGAGCTGATAGCTCGACAGCTCGAGGACGAAGAGGTCCGGCCACGGGGCGCCCGCCTCGATCGACGCGAGCACGTCGAGCACCGCGGCGCCGATGTTGCCCGCGACGCTCGTCGCGAGTCCGGCCGCTCGCGCGAGTTCGCCGGTGAGCGCGGTCGTGGTCGTCTTGCCGTTCGTCCCGGTGATCGCGACGACCTTCTGGGCGGGCGGCAGTTCGCGCGCGAAGAGCTCGACGTCGCCGGCGAGGTCCGCGCCGGCCGCGTGCGCCTCCTCGATCGCGGCCTGGTCCTTCGGCACGCCCGGACTGATCGCGATCAGGTCGGCGCCCGCGAGCGTCGCGGCGGTGACCGGGCCGGTCTCGAGGGCGACACCGGGAAGCTCCGCGGCGAGCCGGTCGGCCTGCGGCGGGTGCGCGCGCGTGTCGGCCACGCGCACCGACGCGCCGTGCCGCGCGAGCCAGCGGGCCATCGAGAGCCCCGAGGTCCCGAGCCCGAGCACGATCGCGCTGCGCCCGCGGTAGTCGGTCATCGGAGCGCCTCTCGCGCGTCTGCCGCCGCGCAGGCGGCGCCCCCCCGTCTCCCGGCGAGGGCGCGTTCACGTCGATCCCGGCGCGCGTCGCTCATCGCAGCTTCAGCGTGGAGAGGCCGAACAGGACGAGCAGCATCGTCACGATCCAGAACCGGACGACGACCTGGTTCTCCTTCCAGCCCTTGAGTTCGTAGTGATGGTGGATCGGCGCCATGCGGAAGACCCGCTTGCCGGTCAGCTTGAACGACGCGACCTGCACGATCACGGAGAGCGTCTCGACGACGAACACGCCGCCCATGATGAACAGCACGATCTCCTGGCGGACGATGACCGCGATCGCGCCGAGCGCCGCGCCGAGCGACAGCGCGCCCACGTCGCCCATGAACACCTCGGCCGGATACGCGTTGAACCACAGGAAGCCCAGGCCCGCGCCCGCGATCGCGCCGCAGATCACCGCGAGTTCGCCCGCCCCGGTGATGAGCGGGAACTGCAGGTAGCGCGCGAAGATCGCGTTGCCGGAGACGTACGCGAACACGCCCAGCGCAGCGCCGATCATCACCGTCGGCATGATCGCGAGTCCGTCGAGGCCGTCGGTGAGGTTCACCGCGTTGCTCGTGCCCACGATGACGAGCCAGGTGAGCACGATGAATCCCCAGACGCCGAGCGGGTAGCTCACCGACTTGAAGAACGGCACGATGAGGTCGGCCCGTGGCGAGAGTTCGCCGGCGAACCCGCTGCGCGCCCAGAGCGCGAGCTGAGCCCAGGTCTGCGCGGTGTCGGGCGCCGACACCGCGAACGCGAGGTAGACCGCGGCCAGGAGCCCGATCGCCGCCTGCCATGCGAGCTTGGCGCGCGCGGAGAGCCCCTTCGGATTGCGGTGGACCACCTTGCGGTAGTCGTCGACCCAGCCGATCGCGCCGTATCCCACGAGCACGAGCAGCACGACCCACACGAACCGGTTGCCGAGGTCGCCCCACAGCAGCGTGGTGATCGCGATCGAGACGATGATGAGCGCGCCCCCCATCGTCGGCGTGCCGGCCTTGGACAGGTGCGTCTGCGGGCCGTCGTCGCGCACCGACTGTCCGATCTTCATCCGCGCGAGCCAGGCGATCATCCGCGGGCCGACGACGAACGAGATCACGAGCGCGGTCATGCACGCGAGCACCGCGCGAAGCGTCAGGTATCCGAACACGTTGAACGCGCGGACGTCCTTCGCGATCAGTTCGGTCAGCCAGAGCAGCATCAGTGCGCTCCCGCGGCGACCGCTTCGCCCAGCACCGCGGCGACGACGCGTTCCATGCGCATGAAGCGCGAGCCCTTGACGAGGATCGTCGCCTGCGCGGACAGCCCGGGAAGGATCGCCGCGCAGAGCGCGTCCAGGTCGGCGTGCCAGCGCGCGCCCGGTCCGAAGGCCTCGACCGCGAACCGCGACTGCGACCCGGTGGCGTCGAGACGCTCGATGCCGCGCTCGCGCGCGTACGCGCCGACCTCGCGGTGGAACGCCGGCCCCCCGGCGCCGACCTCGCCCATGTCGCCCAGCACGAGCCAGCGCTCCCCGCCCGCCCGCGCGAGCACGTCGATCGCCGCGCGCACCGAGTCGGGATTCGCGTTGTAGCTGTCGTCGATCACCCGGGCGCCGGAGGGCGCCACGCGCGCCACGAGGCGCCCGGCCGCCGGTCGGAACGAGGCGAGCCCGCGCATCACCGCGTCGAGACCGGCGCCCGCCGCGAGCGACGCAGCCGTGGCGGCGAGCGCGTTCCGCGCCATCGGTTCGCCCGGGACCGTGATGCGCGCGTCGACCCGCCCGGCCCAGGTGCGGATCGCGAGCACGCTGCGATCCGCGGCGAACGAGGCTTGCGCCGACACGTCCGCATCCGCGTGGAGCGCGAACGTCCGCACCTCGGCTCCCGCGACCGCGGCGGCGCGCCGCCACAGGCCGCAGTGGGCGTCGTCCGCGTTGAGCTCCGCCACGCCGCCGGCGCGCAGCGCCGCCACCGCGTTCGCGTGCCCGGCCGCGACGGCGTCGACACTCACCTTGAACTCCTGGTGCTC
>DAOMBL010000523.1:0-2583 GCA_035427325.1 Casimicrobiaceae bacterium | reverse complement strand
GGCGGCGGATGGGTTCGTCTACGTCGTCCGCCGGGACGAGGCGATCGTCGAGATGGCCAGGCTCCTGCGGCCGGGCGGGCTCGTGGCCTGCTCGGTCGAGTCGCTCGATGCCTTGCCCGGGGGCGACGATGCCCAGGTGCGCGAAGCCGGCTACCGGCTGAACGGCTCCGGGCGCTACGCACACCGGCTCGACTACCTCGATCGCCTCGCCCGGAACCACGGATTCGCCCCCGTCGAGCATCGGGAGGTCACGGTGCGCCTCGATCGCGGCAATCCGATCGAGGGCTACGTCGTGCTCTGGCGCGCGCCCGGCCCGCCCGGTGAAGCGTCCGCTATTGCCCGAGCAGCGCCTTCGGCAGGAACGTCGTGAGCGGCGGCCAGAACGTGCAGAGCGCGAGCACCCCGAAGAGCGGCACCAGGTAGGGCGCGGTCGCGCGCGCCATCCGGTCGAACGGCACCTGCGCGACCTTCGCCGTGACGTAGAGCACGACGCCCACCGGCGGCGTGATGGTGCCGATCATCAGGTTCAGCACGAAGACCAGTCCGAACTGGACCGGGTCGATTCCCATCGCGAGCGCCGGCGGCACGAGGATCGGGATCAGCACGAGCATCGCCGCGAGCGCCTCCATGAAGCAACCGACGACGAGCAGCAGGACGTTGACGATCAGCAGGTAGACGAGCGGGTTCGTCGTGAGGTGCGCGAGCGCCGCGCCGAACTCCTGCGGCAGGCGCGAGATCGAAATGCAGTAGCCGAGCAGCGACGCGGTCATCACCAGCGCCATCACGACGCCCGTGGTCTCGACGGTATCGACGATGAGCCTCGGCAGGTCCTTCAGCGCGAACTCCCGGTAGACGAACAACCCGAGGATGAACGCGTAGACGACCGCGACCGCCGCCGCTTCGGTCGGCGTGAAGATGCCGGAGAACATGCCGCCGAGCAGCACGACCGGCGCCATCAGCGCCCAGAACGCGCCCTTGAACGCGAGCCACAGCACGCGCGTTCCCTCGAACCGGTGGCGCGGCAGGTTCTTCCGGATCGCGAGATGGCGGACCATCGCCATCAGGGCGAGCGCCATGAGGAGCCCGGGAACGACGCCGGCGAGGAAGAGCGCCCCGATCGACGTCTCGGCGGTGACGCCGTACACGATCATCGGCAGCGAGGGCGGGATGATCGGCCCGATCGTCGCGGACGCCGCGGTGATCGCGCCGGCGGTCTCGGCGTCGTAGCCCTCCTTCTTCATCATCTCGATCTCGACCGTGCCGAGCCCCGCCGCATCGGCGACCGCGGACCCGCTCATGCCGGCGAAGATCACGCTGCCGAAGATGTTCGCCTGGCACAGCCCGCCGCGCATCCAGCCGACGACGCACTTCGCGAACTCGAAGATGCGCACGCTGATGCCCGACGAGTTCATCAGGTTGCCCATCAGGATGAAGAGCGGCGCGGCGAGCAGCGGGAACGAGTTCGCGGCCATCGCGACCTTCTGGGGAATCACGATGCCCGGAACACCGGCGAGCACGAGGAACGCGAAGCCGGCGAGCCCCATCGCGGCGTAGATCGCCGGGCCCGCGAACAGGCTCACGAACCATGCCGCCAGGATGGCCAGCATCAACTCGATCACGGCCGCGCCTCGCTCGTGCCCGCGAGCGCGCGCAGCGCGGCGCGGAAGTCGGCCAGCGCGTAGAGCGCCACGGCGACGGCCGCCGCCGGGACGATCGCGTAGACGACGCCCTGCGAGAAGAACAGCGCGGTCGTCTCGACATCGGCGTTGCGCAGCGTGATCCGCCATCCGTACCATGCGAGGACCGCCGCGAACGCGATCGCGGCCGCCGCGCCGAGCGCGCCGAGCGCCGCCCTGCCGCGCGGTCCCAAACGCGCCACCGCCATGTCGATCACGAGGTGCGAGCGCCTGCGCGCCGCGATGATCCAGCCCAGGAACGACACCCAGACGAACAGGTACCGGGCGAGTTCGTCGCTCCAGACGAGCGGGTCGTCGAGGAAATAGCGGAAGACCACCTGCCCGATCACGCAGGCGAACATGACGGTGAATGCCGCGACGGCGAGCCCGTCGACCGCGCGATCGATGCTTCGGGACGACATCGTCGACTCTCCCATCGTTGTGCCGCGAATCCCGTCGGGCTGAAGTTGTGGGTCGGCCTTCAGGCCGACGCATGCCATCGCGTCGGCGCGGGCCCCTTCGGGCCGAAACTCGGTCCGTCGCGCCGAAGCCCAAACCGTCGGGCTGAAGCCCGACCCACAGCGGATACCCCGTCGGGCTGAAGCCCGACCCACAGCGGAGAGTTGTGGGTCGGCCTTCAGGCCGACATCAGGTATCAGGGATCAGGAATCAGAGGACAGAGGCGCCGGCGTTTCCGGTGGCGGCGCATCGAGCGCCGGGAAGCGCCTTTCGTGGGTCGGCCTTCAGGCCGACGCACTTCATCGCATCGCCACGAACCCCGTCGGGCTGAAGCCCGACCCACAGCGGGATTGCGGCACCCCGTCGGGCTGAAGCCCGACCCACGGCACCGGGTGTGGGTCGGCCTTCAGGCCGACGCACTTCATCGCATCGCCACGGACCCCGTCGG
>DAOMBL010000522.1:0-2590 GCA_035427325.1 Casimicrobiaceae bacterium | reverse complement strand
GGAACATCTGCTTGATGCCGCGGATCGCCTGGCGCGTGCGCGCCTCGTTCTCGATCATCGCGAAGCGCACGTGGCCGTCGCCGAACTCGCCGAAGCCGATGCCGGGCGACACCGACACCTTCGCCTGAGCGAGCAGGCGCTTGGTGAACTCCAGCGAGCCCGCGGCGCGGTACGCCTCGGGAATGCGCGCCCACACGTACATCGAGGCCTTCGGGGTGTCGACCATCCAGCCGGCTTCGTGCAGGCCCTTCACCAGCACGTCGCGCCGGCGCTGGTAGCGCATCACGGTCTCGGCGACGCAGTCCTGCGGGCCTTCGAGCGCGGCGATCGCGGCGACCTGGATCGGCGTGAAGGTGCCGTAGTCGTGGTAGCCCTTGATGCGGCCGAGCGCGTTGACGAGTTCGCGGTTGCCGACCATGAAGCCGATGCGCCAGCCGGCCATGTTGTAGCTCTTCGACATCGTGAAGAACTCGACCGCCACGTCGCGCGCGCCGGGCACCTGCATGATCGACGGCGCCTTCCAGCCGTCGAAGCAGATGTCCGCGTAGGCGAGGTCGTGCACGACCCAGATGCCGTATTCGCGCGCGAGCGCGACGATCTTCTCGAAGAAGTCGAGTTCGACGCACTGCGCGGTGGGATTCGCCGGGAAGTTCAGGATGAGCATCTTGGGTTTCGGGAAGCTCATCCGGATCGTGTGCTCGAGTTCGGCGAAGAAATCGACGCCGGGAGCGAGCGGGATCTGCCGGATGTCGGCGCCCGCGATGATCGGTCCGTAGATGTGGATCGGATAGCTCGGATTGGGCACGAGCACCGTGTCGCCGCGATTCATCGTCGCGAGCGCGAGGTGGGCGATGCCCTCCTTCGACCCGATCGTGACGATCGCCTCGCTGTCGGGGTCGAAGTCGATGCCCCAGCGGTCGCGGTACCAGTGGCAGATCGCGCGGCGCAGCCGCGGGATGCCCTTGCTCACCGAGTAGCCGTGCGTGTCGGGACGCTGCGCGGTCTCGACGAGTTTCTGCACGATGTGCTGCGGCGTCGGGCCGTCGGGGTTGCCCATGCCGAAGTCGATGATGTCCTCGCCGCGGCGGCGCGCGGCCATCTTGAGTTCGGCCGTGATCGCGAAGACGTAGGGGGGGAGCCGCTCGAGGCGGTCGAAGCGTTTCGGGGGAGGGAGCATGGCAGGCTCTCGCGTAAGCGCCCGGAACCGTCCGAGCGACGCGCCGCCGGTCCGGGGACGGGCTCCCGGGGCAGGCGACCGTATAATCGTAGCCAATCCGCGGGTTTACCGCAACGCACCATCGACGAGCGCCCCCGACGTGAAGCTGTCCCTCGACTCCGGCGCCGGCATCGTGGTCACCGGTGCCGGACCCGGATGGATCCGGGTCGGCACCGAGGAAGTCCGCGACAACGTGGTCCTGGCGGTGGGCCGGGTCCTTGCCGGTTTCGCGCCGCGCGGGTTCGATGCGCTCGGCGCGGCGGACTTCGCGTCGCTGCTCGAGCATCGACCCGAGGTGGTGATCTTCGGCACCGGCGCCGTCCAGCGGTTCATCGCACCCCGCACGCTCGCCCCGCTGCTCGACGCCCGCGTGGGCGTCGAGACCATGGCGACCCTCGCGGCCTGCCGCACGTTCAACATCCTCTCCGGCGAGGGCCGGCGCGTGGTGGCGGCGCTCATCGTCCGCGAGCCGGATTGAGCCACCGGTCCCGAAACTCGATCCGCGCGCCGTGACCCGCTCCGGCGTCGTCGTCGCGATCGGCACCGCGCAGACGCTCGCGTGGGCGTCGTCGTACTACCTGCCCGCGGTCCTCGCCGATTCGATCGCGGAGTCGCTCGCGCTCTCGCGCACGTTCGTGTTCGGCGCGTTCTCCATCGCGCTGGCCCTGACCGGCTTCCTCGGTCCCGCGATCGGTCGCCACATCGACGCGGCCGGCGGCCGCAAGGTGCTCTGCGCCTCGGCGCTCGTGCTGCCGGCAGGACTCGTGCTGCTCGCCGGAGCACAGGGACCAATCTCGCTCGTCGTCGCGTGGGTGGTGCTCGGCGCCGGCATGGCGCTCGGGCCCTACGACACCGCGTTCGCCGCGCTCGCCGCGATGTACGGCCGCGCCGCGCGCTCGCCGATCACCGGCATCACGCTCCTCGCCGGGTTCGCGAGCACCCTGGGATGGCCGGTATCCGCGTGGCTCGATCACGCGGTCGGCTGGCGCGCCGCCTGCCTCGCGTGGGCCGCGATCCACGTGATCGTGACGCTGCCCTGCTATCTCGCCGCGGTACCCCGCCGCGCGGTCCGTGAACCGGGAGCCGAAGACGCACCGGCCGACGCACCCGCGGCGAGGATCCCGGCACCCCGACACGCGATGACGCTGCTGGGCTTCGCGTTCGCGGCGGTCGCATTCGTGTCGACCTCGATGAGCGCGCATCTGCCCCGGCTCCTGCAGGACGCCGGCGCGAGCGCCACGGCGGCGATCGCCGCCGCCTCGCTCGTCGGACCCGCGCAGGTGGCCGCGCGCTTCGCCGAGTTCCTGAGCGCGCGCCGGTGGCAGCCGCATCCGGCGTCGGTCGCGCGGGTGGCCGCGACGCTCCATCCGATCG
>DAOMBL010000521.1:0-2591 GCA_035427325.1 Casimicrobiaceae bacterium | reverse complement strand
GACGTGCCGACGATGGCCGAGGCCGGCTACCCGGACATGAAGGTGAGCGACTGGGCGGGCTTCGTGCTGCCGAAGGGCACCCCCGCGGCCGACCGCGACCGCATCCACGCCGCGCTCGTCGCGACCTTCACCGATCCGGCCGTGCAGGAACGGCTGCGCAAGGCGACGTTCGTGCCGGCGGCGAAACCGCTCGGCCCCGACGAGTTCGCCGCGTTCCTGCGCTCCGAGATCGACAAGTGGGCGAAGGTCGTGCGCGACGCGAAGATCGGGCAGAACTGACTGCCCCGTCCGCCGAAGCCGGGCCGGGTCGGACCGGTGGATCGGCGGTGTCGATTCTCGGGCCCGTGATTCGTCGTGGTGCCGGGAACCCTCCCTCGACGATGGAGCATCGACGATGACCGGAACCGTCCGATTCAACCGTGTGCTGCGCGCCCCGCCCGGACGTGTCTACCGGGCGTTCCTCGACGCGGACGCGCTCGCCAAGTGGCTGCCGCCGCACGGCTTCACCGGCAGGGTCCACCACCTCGACGCGCGGGTGGGCGGCTCCTACCGGATGTCGTTCACGAACTTCTCGTCGGGAACGAGCCACGCGTTCGGCGGCGAATACCTCGAACTCGTGCCGGACGAGCGCATCGTGCACACCGACCGCTTCGACGATCCGAACCTGCCGGGCGAGATGCGCACGACGATCCGCCTCGCGAAGGTGTTCTGCGGGACCGCGGTCGACATCGTGCAGGAAGGCATCCCGGCGCTCATCCCGCCCGAGGCCTGCACGCTGGGCTGGCAGGAGTCGCTCGTGCTGCTCGCGCAGCTGGTCGAGGCCGAGATCCCCGGCTAGCGCCGCGCTGCGAGCGCGGCGCGGACGCGCTCCGCCGCCGTCATCGCCGCCCCGACCGCCTGGTCCATGTTGTAGTAGCGGTACTGCGCGAGCCGGCCGACGAAGGTGACGTCGTCGCGCGCCTCGGCGAGCGTCCGGTAGCGCTGGTACAGGGCGTCGTTCTCCGGGCGCGGGATCGGGTAGAACGGGTCGCCGGACGCCTCGGGATACTCGCGGACGATCGTCGTGCCCCGGTGCGGCTCGCCGGTGAAGTGACGGAACTCGGAGATGCGCGTGTAGGCGTGTTCGTTGGGGAAGTTGACGGTGCCGACCGGCTGGAAGCGGTCGACGCCGTCGAGATGCTCGAACTCGAATCGGAGCGACCGATAGGGCAGCGGTCCGAAGCGACGATCGAAGTATTCGTCGATCGCACCGGTGTAGACGAGGTGGCGATGCGGGATCGCATCGCGGCAGTCGCGGTAGTCGCAACCGAGCGCGACGCTGATGCCGGGGTGCTCCAGCATGCGCTCGAACATGCGCGCGAACCCCTCCGACGGCTGCGCCTGGTGGCGGTCGGTGAAGTAGCGATCGTCGTCGTCCGTCCGCACAGGGATACGCCGCAGCACCAGCGGCGCGAGGTCCGCGAGCCCGAGTCCCCACTGCTTGCGCGTGTAGCCGCGGAAGAGCCGGTCGCAGAGGTCGCGCCCGACGCGGTTCAGCGCGACGTCCTCGCTCGTCCGCTCGGGCTCCCGTCGCTCGCGCACGCGCTCGAGGAACGCGGTGACGCCGGCGGCGTCGAGATCGAGTCCGTAGAGCCGGTTGATCGTGGTGCGGTTGACCGGCACCGGCACGAGCATGCCGTCGACGCTCGCCAGCACGCGGTGCTCGTACGGCGTCCAGCCGGTGAAGCGCGACAGGAAGTCGACGATGCGGCCGGCGTCGGTGTGGAACGCGTGCGGACCGTACGGGTGCACCCGCACGCCCCAGCGGTCGCGCGTGTCCCAGGCGTTGCCGCCGACGTGCGGCCGGCGGTCCACCACGTGGACGCGGTGGCCTGCCTCGGCGAGGATCCGCGCCGCGGTGGCGCCGGAGAAGCCGGCGCCGACGACGAGGACGTCGACCGCGCGCGAGCCGTCGTTCACGAGGCGAAGCGCAGGCGCGACGCGCCGGCGCGCAGGGCGTCGATCGGCAGCATGCGACGCCAGGTGGGCGGCGGGCGCCGCCCCACGCCGCGCAACTCGATCCGCTTGCGCTCCGCCGCGAACGCCTCGATGTCGCGCCGACGGCCGCGTTCGTAGCGGCCCTGGTCCGCGCGGCTCGACAGGTCGAGCGCACGTCCGTGGGCGTCGATCGCGCCGAGGACGTTGGTGGTCGGATCCGGCGGCAGGCCGTGCTTCGCGTAGAGCGCCTTCGCTTCGTCGAGCGGGCTGCGGCCCAGCCTGCGGAGCAGGTCGTAGGTCGGTCCGCCGAACGAACGCGTGTGCGTCACCGTGGCGTCGTCGATGATCGCACAGCGCCGCAGGCCCGGCCCCAGCATGTGCGGCCAGAGGAACGAGAGGCCCCAGCCGCTCAGGTTCTCGTCGAAGGTGGGCAGGCAGCGCTCGAGGAAGCCGCGCGAGAACACCGGGCCCATGAGTTCGATGAAGTCGACGTAGCGCGCGCAAAACGACGGCGAGCGCACCATCACCACGTGCCAGTAGTGGCTGTGCCAGTCGAGGGCCGGGTGCCCGAGTTCGAGGTCCAGCGCGGCCGTCCGCGCGAACAGCTCGTCGAT
>DAOMBL010000520.1:0-2592 GCA_035427325.1 Casimicrobiaceae bacterium | reverse complement strand
CGGCGGGCAACTCGCGCTGAGCGTCACCGCGTTGCTCGGGGACATCCGCGTGTCCGCCGATGCGACGCTGGCGGGTCCCGGCGGGAACGCGCTGACCCGCAGCGAGAGCTATTCGACCACCGGCGGTGGCGACCTGTTTCCGCAGGCGACACTGCGCTGGAACCGCGGCAACCACAACTTCATGGCCTACGCGATGGCGGACGTGCCGGTGGGCGCCTACGAGGAGGGCCGCCTCGCGAACATCGGACTCAACCATTGGGCCATCGACGGCGGCGGCGGCTACACCTACCTCGACGAGAAGACCGGCAGGGAATTCTCGATCGCGGCCGGAATGACGCACAACTTCGAGAACCCGGCCACCGACTACCGGAACGGCGTCGATTTCCATCTCGGCTGGGGACTCTCGCAATTCCTGTCACCGAAGTTGCAGGCCGGCCTGGCCGGCTACTGGTACCAGCAGATCACCGGCGACAGCGGCGCGGGCGCGGTCCTCGGGCCGTTCAAGTCGCGGGTCGGTGGGATCGGCCCGCAGGTGGGCTACCTCTTCAACGCCGACGGCCGCCAGTGGTATGTCAACCTGAAGGGCTATTGGGAATTCGAGGCAAGGAACCGGCCCTCGGGCTGGAACCTGTGGATGACCTGCGTGGTTCCGCTGTCGAAATCACCCGCGCCCTAGCCGGCGGCTGCAACCGCTCACGACGTTCCCGGCGGCAACCTGAGTGCCGCGCAGGCGCATTTCGCGCGGGCCGCGCGTTCGACTTCCGGATACCGCTCCGTTTCGGCGGCGCGTCCGCGTCCGTCGCATCCATCGCAGCCTGCAGGCTGCGGAAATGAAAACGGCCCGCAGCGATGCGGGCCGTCGAGAACTGGTTGCGGGGGAAGGATTTGAACCTTCGACCTTCGGGTTATGAGCCCGACGAGCTGCCAGACTGCTCCACCCCGCGGCAGGAGGGTCATTCTAGCCCAACACAGGGGCTGCGGTCAATCCTCAAACCCGGAAGGCCCGTGCCTCGGGTCACAGACGCGCCGGGCTTCGGATCGATTGCGCGCGCCCGGGTCAACCGGAGCGATCCCGCGCACCGGCCGGAGGACGGGGAAAGGCGACGACGTGGTCGATGTCGAGCCGGATGCCGATGCCTTCGCCGATCGCGTGGTCGTGGTGCGAGGGCACGACGACGAGCACCCGGGTGCCGGACGCGAGCGCGAGCGTGTAGAGGAATGCGGAGCCGCGGAAGGTCTTCGCGACCACGTTCGCGCGCCACGGGCTGGCGTCGTCGTGCACGATGTCGTCGGGACGCAGGAGGACATCCGCCGCGTCGCCTTCGCGCAGGCCGGCGCGCGGCGCGCCGTCGAGTTCGCCGAGTTCCGTCAGGAGCCGCCCCCGCGCGTCCGCGACGCCGCACACGAACACGCCCTGCCCGATGAAATCCGCGACGAAGCGCGTGCGCGGCTGGTGGTAGAGGTCGTAGGCGCTCGCCCACTGCTCGATCGTGCCGGTGTTCATCACGCCGATCTCGTCGGCGATGGCGAACGCCTCGTGCTGGTCGTGGGTGACGAGGATCGCCGTGATCCCCGCCTCCTTGAGGATCGCGCGGATCTCGAGCGAGAGCCGCTCGCGCAGGTCGGTGTCGAGGTTGGAGAACGGCTCGTCCATGAGCAGGAGCCCGGGCCGGGGCGCGAGCGCGCGGGCGAGCGCCACGCGCTGCTGCTGGCCACCGGAGAGTTCGTGCGGCCACGCGCGCGCAGCGTCCGCGAGCCCGACGAGTTCCAGCATCGCGCGCGCGCGCGTCTCGCGCTCGCGGGGCGACCAGCGCTCCAGGCCGAACGTGACGTTGCGCATGACGTCGAGGTGCGGGAAGAGCGCGTAGTTCTGGAACACCATGCCGATGCCCCGCGCTTCGGGCGGCACGTCGACGCCCGGCGACGACACGATCCGCCCGGACAGCGCGATGCTCCCTCCGCGAACCGGCTCGAAGCCCGCGATGCAGCGAAGCACCGTCGTCTTGCCGCAGCCGGACGGGCCGAGCAGGCAGCCGATGCTCCCTGCCGCGAGCGAGAACGACAGGCCGCGCACGACCGGGACTCGGTCGTACGCGTGCTCGAGCGACACGACGTCGAGCGAGGCCGCCATCGCGCGAGTCTACCCGTGCCGTGCGGCGGAAAGGCGCACCTGCTGCTGCGTGCCCCCCTTGCGCCCGACATCCGCCAGTCTCGCGGCGATGCCCGCGCCGATGTGCATGCGCGGGCGCGCCGCGGTGTCGGCGGCCTCGATGCGTGCGCGCGCGGCGTCGAACGCCTCGGCGAGGCTCGCCCCCTTCGCAATGCCGTCCTCGAAGAACGCGCGCCCGAAGGCGGTCGCGTCGCCGTCGGGGCCGCACGCGGGGGACGCCGCGTCGGCCGCCGACGCGACGATCACCGCGGAGTCCTCGTCGGCGAACGCGTCGACGAAGCTCCCGGCGCGGCAGGCCGACACGACGACCACGCGGTAGCGGATGCCGGCGTCGTCGAACGCACCGCGCAGCCGCGCCGCGGAAATCGGGACGAGTTCGAGCGGCGGCAGGCGAACGTCGAGTTCGCCGTCCGGCCTGCCGG
>DAOMBL010000519.1:0-2593 GCA_035427325.1 Casimicrobiaceae bacterium | reverse complement strand
GCTCGCCGCAGCGGCAGGCGCTGATCGACGCCACGCTCGCGCGCGGCGCGCTCGTCGTCGTGTCGGCGGGAAACGAGAACGACGACGCCGATCTCTACTCGCCGGCGAACTGCTACGGCGTCAGCACCGTCGTCGCGACCGATGCGCGCGGGCTGGGCGCGAGCTACTCGAACTTCAGCGTCTACGCGGACATCGCGGCGCCGGGGGGCGACAAGAACCGCTACGACGACGAAACCGAGGACATCCTGTCGACGGTGGACACCAGCACCGGCGCACCCTCCGGCGAGTACGGTTTTGCCTGGTACCACGGCACGAGCATGGCCGCGCCGCACGTCTCGGGTGTCGCGTCGCTGATGCTCGCGGTCAATCCGTCGCTCACGCCTGCCCAGATGAAGGGCATCATGGCGGACACGTCGATGAACTTCTCGCCGGATTCCGCCTGCCGGAGGGACGGTGACTGCGGTGCGGGCATCGTCAATGCGTACTACGCGGTGCTGGAGTCGATCCGCATGCTGGCGGTGCCCACGGTGCGCGTGATCGAGTTCTACAACAGTGCGCTCGATCACTACTTCATCGCCGCCGAATCGCAGCCCGACGTGTGGGCGCTCGACAGCGGCGCGATCCCGGGCTGGACACGCACCGGGCGCGGATTCAACGCCTACGCCGACGCACAATCGGGCCTCTCCGGGGTATGCCGCTTCTACATCCCGCCCGAGAAGGGCAATTCGCACTTCTACTCGGCACGCGCCGACGAGTGCGATGCGATCTACGACGCCGCCACCAATCCGGCGAATCCCGTCCACGACTGGTACCGCGGCTTCATCTACGAGACCGGCAGCGCGTTCGCGATCGATACGCCGGTGAGCGCGACCTGCCCGCCGTCACGGGTCCCGGTGTGGCGCCTGTGGAACCATCGCCCCGACACCAACCATCGCTACACGACCGACCCCGCGATCCGCGCGCAGATGATCGCGCAGGGGTCGATCGACGAGGGCGTGGCGATGTGCGCGCTGCCGTAGCTCGATCTCCGCCCGGCCGGTCGCATCAGCGAGGCGGGAATCTGCGCGTCCCGCCGACCGGCAGCGTGAAGAAGGCGTCGCCTGCCGCTTCCCGCGACGCACGCGCCTGCGCGAGATCGCGGGGCGGGCGGTCGAGCGGCTCGTCGGACAGCGCGAACGTGCCCCAGTGGATGGCGAGCGTCGCCTTCGCGCCGAGATCGAGCGACGCCTGCAGCGCCTCGGCCGGGTCCATGTGCTGCAGCTTCATGAACCAGCGCGGTTCGTACGCGCCGATCGGCAGCAGCGCGAGGTCGAAACCACCGCCGCGCCCCGGACCCTGGCGCGACGCGAAGCGCGCCCGCACGTCGGCGAAGTCGGGCGAGTAGCCGGCGTCGCCCGAGAAGAAGAGCTGGAAGTCCGGCGCGAACACCGCGTAGCCGCCCCACAGCGTCTGCATGCGGTCGTCGAGCCGTCGGCCCGACCAGTGCTGCACCGGCGTCATCACGATCTCGACGCGACCCGCGGGGCCGTCGACCACCGTCGACTGCCACCAGTCGAGTTCGACGACGTTCGCGATGCCCGCGCCCGCGAGCAGCGCGCCCACGCCGAGCGGCACGACGAACCGCGGCGGCCCGCCCGCCTGATGCGCGAGCGCCGCGAGACTCGGGAGGTCGCAGTGGTCGTAGTGGTTGTGGCTCACCAGCACCACGTCGATCCGGGGCAACTCGCTGATGGCGATCCCCGGCGGCTGTGCCCGGCGTGGCCCCGCGAACGCGAGCGGCGAGGCGCGCTCCGAGAAGATCGGATCGGTGAGCAGGTTGATGCCCCCCATCTGAACGGGCGTCGTCGCGTGGCCGATCCAGGTGACCGACGGCTGCATCGCGGCGCCGGCCATGGCGTTCGCGTCGATGAACGCGCGATCGGCCGCAACCGCCGGGACCGGCGACGCGGGCGGCGGCGGCAGTCCGCGCAGCGCCTGGTCGAGCTTCCAGCGCCAGTAGGACGCGGTATCGTTGGTCGCGAACTCGACGTAGCGGTTCTGGAAGCGATCGCCGCGGTGATGCGCGACCTCGGGCGGGGACGCGGGATCCGGCGGTGGCGGCTTCGTGCCGCACCCGGCGACGATCGCGGTCGCGAGGGCGAGCGCGAGTCGCGCTGGCGTTCGTACGGTCGTCATCGGCGCCTCCGGCGCGCCCGTATAATCGCATCCCCCGAGAATCTGGGGTCAGAGCCGCAATTGGGAATTTGGGGTCAGAGCCGCAATGGCCAATCCAGAGTCAATGCTGGAACCTAGATTCTGGCGCTCACTCCTGATTGGCCATTGCGGCTCTGACCCCAAATTCCCAATTGCGGCTCTGACCCCAGATTCTCGCTGACCCCAGATTCTGACTCGATCGTGCCAGGCGACATTCACGGCTCTGACCCCAGACTCGCGCGCGATGTCGCGAGGCGCCGCACGTTCGCGATCATCTCGCACCCGGACGCCGGCAAGACGACGCTCACCGAGAAGCTCCTGCTCTTCGGCGGGGCGATCCAGCTCGCCGGCACGGTGAAGGCGCGCAAGAGCGCGCGCCACGCCACCTCCGACTGGATGG
>DAOMBL010000518.1:0-2598 GCA_035427325.1 Casimicrobiaceae bacterium | reverse complement strand
TTCTGTCCATAGCGGTGGATACGGCCCATGCGCTGTTCGAGGCGGGCGGGATTCCAGGGGATGTCGTAGTTGACCATCAGCCAGCAGAACTGAAGGTTGATCCCCTCGCCGGCGGCGTCGGTGGCGACCAGACAGGCCGCGCCTCCGGCCGCGGCTGGCTTGCGGAAGAACTCGATCTGGCGCTCGCGCTCCGGGAACTCCATCCCACCATGGATCTGGGCGATCTGCCCAGCGAGGCCCAGGCCTTCGAGCCGCCCCACCAGGAAGTCGAGGGTGTCCCGATGCTCGGTGAAGATGATCAGCTTCTCGTCGCGGAACTGCGGGTCCTGGAGCACCTCGCGCAGCCGGTCGAACTTCGACTCGTCGCCGCGCGCGTGGACCTGCAGATCCGCCGGGTCGTCGAAGGCAGCGCGAAGGCGGCCGATCGCCTGCGGCGCGAAGTGCTCTACTACGTCGCGATCCGCGCGCCCGTGGGCCCGCAGGTCCAGGCCGTGCAGCGCGCGTTCCGGCTCTCCGGGCTGATTCCGGCGGCCGAGGTGCTCAACGCCGACCTGGTTCGCGTCCAGCCGATCCTGCGCGAGGCGCGCGAGCAGCTCGCGACCGCGAAGGACGCGTGGCTCAAGTTCGCGTCGGGCCGCGCGGAGAACCTCCCGAAGCTCAAGGCGACGCTGGCTTCGGTGCACACCAAGGCCGCCGAGGTGAAACACGGCGCGCTGATGCGCCTCACTTCGGCGCTCGTCGAGCGGCTCGACCGGATGCCGACCGCGGGCGTGTCCGAGATGCTCGCGATGGAGTATGCGACGGCGCTGCTCCTGGCGGAGAGCGCGTTCGAGAACTACTCGTCGCTCGCCTCCGACTTCCCGAAGCAGGTCGACGCGATGATCGCGCGCCTCGACATGGCGCGCGCCGGGCGCCCCGGCCAGGTCGCGGCCGCCCCCGCGCTCGACGAGATGAGCAGGCGCGCGCAGGAGCGCGTGCTGATCGCCCAGGTCGGGCGCGAGATCCAGGCGAACCTGAGGCGCATGGAGCAGGTGCTCGACGCGTTCTTCCGCGACAACGGCAAGCGCGCGGAACTCGCGACGCTCACGAAGGACAGCCAGCAGATCCGCGGCGCGCTCACGATCCTCGGACTCGACGAGGCCGAGCGGCTGCTCGCCTCCTGCCAGCAGCAGATCGAGCTGTACGCGAACGCCGAGACGCCGGTCAGCAACGACGATCTCGAGAGCCTCGCCGAGGCGCTCTCGGGGCTGGGGTTCTACATCGAGGCGGTCGAGCAGCAGCGGCCCGATCGCGATCGGCTGATCGCCCCGCTCCTCGCGAAGCGCATGGGCCAGGCGAGCGCTCCGAAGGTCGAGGAGGGCGAGTCGGTCGAGGCCGCGGTGGAGCACCTGCGCGGGGCGTTGCCGGCGCTGGTCGAGGAAGCGCGGCGCGCGCCCTCCGATCAGGCGGCGCGCGACGCGCTGCGCGTGAAGCTCGCGGGTCTGCGCGACGATGCGGAACTCATCGGCGACTCCGGCCTCGCGGCGCAGGCCGGCGAAGCGATGAAGGAACTCGAGGGCGGCGCCGTCGCCGATCTCGCCGAGACCGCGGCCGCGATCGCGGACATCGGCGCGGCACCGGCGCCCGAGATCTCCGAGGAGACGCGCCGCCTGCTCGACACCGACGCGAAGGGGCTCGACGCCGAACTCCTCGACATCTACCTGACCGAGGCTTCCGAGGTGCTCGACTCGATCGGAGCCGAGCTTCGTTCGCTCGACGAAAATCCCGGCGACCGCGAGGCGCTGCGCACCGCGCGCCGCGGATTCCACACGCTCAAGGGTTCGGGCCGCATGGTGGGGCTCAAGGACCTGGGCGAACTCGCGTGGGAGGTCGAGCGCGTCCACAATCGCCTGCTCGACGAGGAGCGGCCGGTGACGCTGCAGGTGCGCGAAATGATCCGCGTCGCGCAGGCGTCGTTCCGCGAGTGGGTGGGCGGGCTGTCGTCGCAGGGTCGCGTCGCCGTGGATCCGACGGCGCTGCGCGCCGCGATCGCGGCCGTCGAAGCGAGCCTTCCGTCCGACGGCACGGCGGTGGCGGCTCCGCCGCCGGTGGCCGAGGTCATCGACATCGCGGTGCCTCCGGTCGAGTCGCCGGCGCCCGCGGTCGCGCCCGTCTCCGGGCCGATGCCCGAAGCCGACCCGTTCCCCGAAGCCGACCCGTTTCCCGAAGCCGAGGTGATCGAGCTTCCGGAACTCGGGTCGGTCGCGACCGAGGTCCGGATCGACGTCGTCGACGCGGACGACACCGTGGAGACGACGCGCGTCGTCGGTCCGCCGATCCTGAAACTCGTCGCCGACAATACGCATGCGGAACCGGTCGAGGTCGAGCCGGCACCCGTGGCCGCGGTCGCGGCGGACGAAGTCGATGTCGGAGGCGTGCGCGTCGCCGCTCCGCTCTACCGCATCCTCGTCGACGAAACCGAGGAGCACCTCCGTCAGCTCGAGCACGAGCTCTCGCTCCTGCAGTTCGATCCGGGCGTGGTGCCGTCGCCGGCGATGATTCGCGCGGCGCACACGCTGTGCGGCATCCACCGCACCGGCGGCTTCCCACTCGTCGCGG
>DAOMBL010000517.1:0-2598 GCA_035427325.1 Casimicrobiaceae bacterium | reverse complement strand
GGCCGTCAGGTCGCGCGGCGGGATCCGCGATCGCGCGTGCTCGAACAGGAGCGCGACGAGCCCGGTCACGTGCGGTGCCGCCGCGCTGGTCCCGTTCATCCGCGTCGGCAGCGCGCGCAGCGACGAGGCCGACAGGACGCCCCCGTCGTCCGCGGTTTCCTCCGCCGGCGCGCACACGTCCGGCTTGCGGCGCCGCGCGCCGCCCGGATCGCGCCGCGTCGGCCCGGCGCTCGAGTAGCGGCTCATCTCGCCGGTCGCGCAGTTGAACGCGCCGACGCCGACGACGCGCCGGCCGCAGGCGAAGTCCGCGATGGACACGGACGGCTCGGCGTCGCGCGCATCGAAGCGCGACTGGCTGTTCGTCGACGCTGAGGAAGCGAGGTCGTCGCGCTGGATCCAGGCGTGGAAGCCGGTCGAGGTCGCACCAAGGTTGCGCAGCGCGATCGTCCAGGTGCCGTGCTGCGCGGGCGCGAGCACGGCCGGCGCCGGCTGCTGCGTCTGGGCCTGCGCGGGGGCCGCCGGCGCGGGGTCCTCATCCGCCGTCGGACGCAGCGACAGCAGCACGCAGGCGTCGTCGACGCCGGGCGCGAACTCGACGCGCCCCACGATCGCGCCGTCCTGCGGCCGCACGATGTCGTGGTCGCCCGAAGTAAACGGACCGAAGGCGCTGCCGTCGGGCGCGACGAGCGTCAGCTCGAACGACGCGCCTGCCCGGTACCAGATCTCCACGTCGTTCGGCGTCGCGTCCTCGGCGGACAGCTGCCAGCGCACGCGCGCGGTGCCGTACGCGCGCACGCGCTTCTGCGCGTGCGTCCGCTGTTCGAAACCGTTGCCCGCGGCGACGACGAGCGCGCGGTTCGGCAGCGCGAGGACGTCGTCGAGAATCCGACTCCAGACGTATCCGGCGTGGTGCGGACCGCGGTTGCCGCCGAAGCTCAGGTTGACCACCGCGGGCTGCCCGGCGGCCTGCGCGAACACGTACTCGATCGCATCGACGATCGCCTTGGCGAGCGCCGGTCCGGGCCGGGCCACGTCGACCGGCGGCAACTGGACGAACACGATGTCGGCCTCGGGGGCCACGCCCGACCAGCCGCGCGCGAGGCTCCCGTTTCCCGCGGCGATGTCCATCACGTGCGTGCCGTGCGACGACAGCTCGTCGACGGCGCCCGGCTCGTAGCGCAGGCGGCGGTAGACCGCGCGCTCGTCGACGCCGCCGCCTGCATCGATATGCATGTTGATCGCCGCTTCGATCGCCGCGCGGCCGAGTTCGCGGCCGATGACCTCGCCGGGTCCCTGGATCGTGGGCGCGGTCCAGCCGACGGCCGCGTCGCCGGCGTCGGGCGCGCGCGACTGGTCCCAGAGCGCGCGGATGCGGCTCGCGTAGCTTCCGTCCGGCTTGCGCACGAGCACGTGGCGGTGCGCGAACGCGCAGCCGTCGTCGACGATGCCGACGACGACGCCCTTGCCGGCGAGCGTCGACGGCACCGCGGTGCCCGCGGCGCCCTGCGGCGCGAGACCGAGGTGCTGCATCGATGTCTCCAGCAGCGGATGGCAGGCTGCGGCGAGGTGCAGCCGGGCGACGCACGGATCCGCGAGGAGGCTCCGCAGGTGGGCGGCGAGCACGACGCGCGTACCGGCGACGAAGCGCGGGTCCTTCGCATCGAGCTCGAGGGTCGCCGTGACGTGCCGCAGTTCGCGGTTCACGCCCAGTTCGGCGAAGCTGGTCGACGGGACGCGAAGCCGGAACCGGCCGAACATCTCGACCCAGGGCGCGAGGCCCTCGGCGGCGAGCCCGTGTTCGCGGCCGGACAGTTCGACCAGCAGCGGTAGCGCGTGGGGCGCTTCGGCGGGCGCCGACCCATCGTGCCGGATCCCGGTGCGGAAGCGCAACTCGCCCCAGTCCTGCTGCGCGATCAGCTTCACCACGAGCAGCAGGTAGGGGTCCATGCGGGCGCGTTCGTCCGGCGTGAACGCGGCGCCGTCGTGCGGGTGGCCGGCGTGGCCGGATCGCGAAGCCGATGGCATGGCGTGACCTCCGCTTCCGTCTGGCGCGAGCGGCCCGGGGCGGGCCCTCGGCGACCATCGTACATCCGCGCGATCGCCGGCGGGCTCCCTGCCGGGGTCGGGGCCGACCGGTCCCGCCGGCGATCCGCGCCCCGGTCGTCAGGACGCCGGTTGCGGCCATCCACGAAAGGGCGGTCGGAGCAGGCCGGCCGGCGCGGCCGGCGGCCGCACGTCGCGCCCCCGGGGACCGGTCCGCGGTGCGCCGAGGTCGCGACCATTCGCGGGGCGTGGCGGCAAGCTTCGCTGCGGGCTTCGTCGAATGCGGCGAAACAACGCCGGTGTGGGCAATGGGCGGGCGAGCGGCCGTAGAACGACTTCGGGAAGGCGTTCTGCGTGAACTCGCCCAGCGCGACGAAGTGCGGGCACATGCCGCGCTTGTGCGCGCTGTCCCGCATTGCCCGGCTGGAATTCGCGGTTCCGTTGTCGATCGCGATCGTGGAACAACAGCGTCAGCCTCGATCGCCGGAGGGAGTCGATTTCACGACTTCGCCGTGAAGGAGTCGCGCAGCTTGTGTGGGACAACCGGGTCTTCGG
>DAOMBL010000516.1:0-2610 GCA_035427325.1 Casimicrobiaceae bacterium | reverse complement strand
GCTGCGCGGACGCACGCACCCCGGCGAGGACCGGAACAAGCTTCCCGAGCCGCGCGAACTCGTCCCGCTCTACCTCCACCTCCTCGCCGGCCAGCCGAAGAACGAGAGCGCCCGGCTGATCGAAGCGCGCGCGTGGCTCTCCGGCGGCTCCGCGTCCTCTCCGCTCGTCGCATAGCGCAGCATCACCCGCAGCGCGCGGTGCGCCTCCGGCGCGAGGACGTCGCGCGGAACCGCGACGAGCCCCCTGCGCCGCTCGCCGGTCGCGCGCCACGCGGTCGCCGCGAACGCGGGCAGGACGACGCACCCGTCCGCGAGCGCACCCGCGAGCGCCCGTCCGTCGGCTCGCAGCGCGACGACGGTGCCGTCCGAGCGCACGACCATCCCGACGATCGCCTCGCGCGACCTGGCCAGCGTGCGCGCCCCGGCGGCAATGACCAGCGCCGCGGTCAGCCCGCGCCATCCGGCAGGAAGCGGGAGAGCCGCAACGAGCGCCGCCGTCGCCCCGCACGCGAACATGACGAACGCGCCGATCGCGCGCGAATCGGCGAAGTCGAACCGGCGGGCGACAACCCTTGCCATGGGCGCATCGAACCACGCGGCCCCTCCCACCGCCATCGGCCCTTCGGCCGATGCGCAGCGTCCTCGCCGCAGGCCCGATGCGTCAGCCCGGCGAAGGAGCCTCGCGCGAGGCCGCGGCGCGCTTCGCGAGCGCGAGCCAGGTCTCGACGACCGAATCGGGATTGAGCGACATGCTCTCGATCTTCCGGTCGACGAGCCACTGCGCGAGGTCCGGGTGGTCCGACGGCCCCTGGCCGCAGATCCCCACGTAGCGTCCCTTCCGCTGGCACGCGTCGATCGCCATCGCGAGCATCGCCTTCACCGCATCGTCGCGCTCGTCGAAGATCGCGGCGATCCCGCCGCCCGCGTCGCGGTCGACGCCGAGCGTCAGCTGCGTCATGTCGTTGCTGCCGATCGAGAAGCCGTCGAAGTGCTCGAGGAAGCGGTCGGCCAACACGGCGTTGGACGGCAACTCGCACATCATGACGACGCGCAGGCCGTTCCGGCCGCGCTCGAGCCCGTTCTTCGCGAGCAGCGCGATCACGTCCCTCGCCTCGGCCAGCGTGCGGACGAAGGGCACCATCAGCTCGACGTTGGTCAGTCCCATGTCGTCGCGTACGCGCTTCATCGCCCGGCACTCGAGCGCGAAGCAATCGTAGAACGAGCTCGCGAGGTAGCGCGACGCGCCGCGGAAACCCAGCATCGGGTTCTCCTCGTGCGGCTCGTAGCGCTCGCCGCCCAGGAGGCTGCGGTACTCGTTGGACTTGAAGTCGGACAGCCGGACGATCACCTTCTTGGGCCAGAACGCGGCCGCGATCGTCGCGACTCCCTCCGCGATCTTCGCGACGTAGTACTCGACCGGGTCGCCGTAGGCGGCGATGCGCGGCTCGATCTCCGCCTTCAGTTCCGGGGGCAGATTCGCGTACTCGAGGAGCGCCTTCGGGTGGATGCCGACGTTGCGGCCGATGATGAACTCGAGCCGGGCGAGCCCCACGCCCTCGTTCGGCAGGCGCTGGAACGCGAAGGCGAGTTCCGGGTTGCCCACATTCATCATGATCTTCGTCGGACACGGCGGCATGCGGTCGAGCGCGACGTCGGCGACCTCGATTTCCAGGCGGCCCTGGTAGACGTGGCCCGTGTCGCCCTCGGCGCAGGACACCGTGACTTCCGCGCCCTCGGCGAGCGTGCGCGTGGCGTCGACGCAACCCACCACCGCCGGAATGCCGAGTTCGCGCGCGATGATCGCCGCGTGGCAGGTGCGCCCGCCGCGGTTGGTGACGATCGCCGCGGCACGCTTCATCACCGGCTCCCAGTCGGGATCGGTCATGTCGGTCACCAGGACGTCCCCCTCGCGCACACGTCCCATCTCGGCTGCCGACTTGACCAGGCGCACGACACCCTGCCCGATCTTCTGCCCGATCGCGCGGCCGCTCGCGAGCACCGGGGCCGTTCCCTTCAGCCGATAGCGACGCAGGTCCGATGCGCTCTCCCGGGACTTCACCGTCTCCGGACGCGCCTGCAGCACGTAGAGCCTGCCGTCGACGCCGTCCCGTCCCCACTCGACGTCCATCGCCCGGCCGTAGTGACGCTCGATCGCGACCGCGATGCGCGCGAGTTCGACGACCTCGTCGTCGGTGATCGAGAAGTGCTTCCGCTCCGCCTCGGGCACCGGCACGGTCGACGTGGAGCGGCCGGCGGACCGGCCTTCGGCGAAGACCATCTTGACGGCCTTGGCGCCCACGGACTTGCGCAGGATGGCTTCGCGCCCGAGGTGGAGCGTGCGCTTCGAAACCGTGAACTCGTCCGGATTGACGGCTCCCTGGACGACCGTCTCGCCCAGTCCGTACGACGAGGTGATGAACACGACCTGGTCGAACCCGGATTCGGTGTCGAGCGTGAACAGGACGCCCGACGCGCCGCGGTCGCTGCGAACCATCCTCTGGACGCCTGCCGAGAGCGCCACGCCCGCATGCGCGTAGCCCTGGTGCACGCGATAAGCGATCGCGCGGTCGTTCCACAGCGACGCGAATACTTCGCGCACTGCATGAAGAA
>DAOMBL010000515.1:0-2626 GCA_035427325.1 Casimicrobiaceae bacterium | reverse complement strand
TTCCTCGAACAGCGTCACCGACAGAATCTGTAGCAGGGTGTAGAGCGACGGCTTGAGATGCAACTCTTTCTTCACGATCGCGACGAGAACGTAGACCGCAACCGCGGTCCAGATCGGCTCGCGCGCGGGGAATGTCGAGTCTGACCCCGCTTCTTGGCGAGTCAGGCCTGCGGGAGCGGCATGGGGCCGCGCAGGCCACCGAAGCGCGCGTAGTAGGACGGTGCCGCGTCGGGCACTGGCCCCTCGGCGGTCCGCAGCACCGCGCCGACGTGGCGCTCGGCGGCGGCCTCGACCCGACGGTACAGGTTGCGACACAACGCGCGGGCTGCCGCCCCCGGCCAGCCGCGCGGCATCAGTTCGTCGGGCAGCATCGGGTCGCGAAGCAGTGCACGCCGGTAACCGTGCATCAGCAGCGTGCGGATCGCGAAGGCGTGCCCTGGCTCGATCGCGTCCTCGTGCTCCAGCGCCTGCCACACCGGGCGGAAAGCGTCGAGGAAGGCTTCATAGTTGGCCGCCAGCCGGTCGGTGTCCCAGCCGGCCCGGACGACGCCCTGGCAGACCTCCGGCGCGATCCACGATGCGGCGGGGCCGCGTACCACCAGCACCTGCCGGCCGACCTCGGCCAGGAGCGCACGAAGCGCGTCTTCCTCCGGATCGGGGTGCAGCAGCACGCCGCCCGCGAGTTGTCCGAAGCCGAGCCAGCCGAGTTCGCGCTGCAGGCGTTCGCGCTCGGCCGCGGCGAGCGGGGCGGCGCCAAGCGCCACGAACGTCCACTGTCCGTCCCACGGCCGCTGCGACTGCCGGTAGATGCGCTCGTGCGCGGCGTTCACGCGGTGCGCACCGCTCTCGGTCAGCCGGTAGTCGCTGCGCCGGCCGTGCGCGCGCGTTTGCAACCAGCCTTCCTGCGCCAGGCGGTGCATCGACGTGCGCACCGTGCGCTCGACGAGTCCGAGCGGTGCGAGCAACGCGATCACGCTGCCCAAGGCTGCGTTGCCGCCGCGATGGGAGATCGCGTCGCCGTAGACCGTGAAGATCAGCGACTTCGCCTTCGGGGACAGACGCTCCAGCAGCGCCTGCACCATCGCGCCCAAGGTCAGGGGCATCGGTCGATCCCCTTCGGGCGATCCGGCGTGGGAAGGCGAGTCGACAGGGGCGGCAGCGTTGTGTTCGACATGATACAAATCATGTTGTCATGATGCAAAAAATGAAATACGATGGCCATCGACGTTCCGATCGCATGAGTGGGAATCGCGTTCGATCCACTGCGACGGAGGCACGAAGGACGTTTGACACCGGTGGCACGAACAGTATATCAAACTGATACAGACATTCAGCGAAAGTTGAGTCATATAGCAGCAACTCGGCGAGCTGCCGGCGCCAGCAGGAGACGACCATGAGCCACCCCCGGTCCGTGCCCACCTACTGCTACAACTGCGTTTCGGGCCCCGATTTCCTGCGCGTGCGCGTCGAGGATGGCGTCGCCCTCAACGTCGAACCGAACCACGACGGCGCAGACGTCCATCCGGCGGGCGGGCGTCCCTGTGTGCGCGCCTACGGTCTGGTGCAGAAGACCTACAACCCGCACCGGGTGCTGACGCCGATGAAGCGCACGAACCCGCTGAAGGGGCGCCACGAAGATCCGGGGTTCGTGCCGATCAGCTGGGACGAGGCCCTGGAAACGGTCGCCGCGAGGCTGCGCGACATCCGCGCCCGCGGCCTGCTCGACGAGCAGGGCCTGCCGCGCGTCGCGGCGACTTTCGGCCACGGAGGGACGCCGGCCAGCTACATGGGCAGCTTTCCGGCGTTTCTCGCCGCCTGGGGCCAGATCGACTACAGCATGGGCTCGGGCCAGGGCGTCAAGTGCACCCACTCCGAACATCTGTACGGCGAGTTCTGGCATCGCGGGTTCACGGTCTGCGCCGACACGCCCCACAGTCGCTACATCGTCTCGTTCGGCGCCAACGTCGAGGTCACCGGCGGTCCGTGCGCGGTCAGGCGACACGCCGACGCCCGCGTGCGCGGCGTCAAGCGCGTCTACGTCGAGCCGCACCTGTCGGTCACGGGCGGCTGCTCGGCGGAGTGGGTGCCGATCAGGCCCAAGACCGACGGCGCGTTCCTGCTGGCCATGCTCGAGGTGCTGCTGTGCGAGGCCGGAGTCGACAGGCTCGACACCGCATTCCTGCGCGAGCGCACCGCGTCGCCGTACCTGGTCGGGCCCGACGAGTACTACCTGCGCGATCCGGTGTCGCGCAAGCCGCTGGTGTGGGACGCTTGCAGCGATCGCCCGGTTCCGTTCGATGCCCCCGGAATCCAGCCGGTGCTGGTCGGTCGTTTCCGCGTGGCCTCGGCGTTGACGCAGCGCCCCGACGGCGAGGTCGGCGAGTACGCCGACGTCGAGGCACGTACCGGCCTGACGACGACGATCGACGCAATGCGCCAGTACACCCCCGAGTGGGCGCAGGCGGTGTGTGACGTCCCGGCGGCGACGATCCGTCGTGTCGCGCTCGAATACCTCGACAACGCCTGCATCGGCGAGACCATCGAGATCGACGGCCGCACGCTGCCGTACCGGCCGGTCGCCGTGACGCTGGGCAAGACGGTCAACAACGGCTGGGGCGCGTTCGAG
>DAOMBL010000514.1:0-2631 GCA_035427325.1 Casimicrobiaceae bacterium | reverse complement strand
CGCAGGCGGCGAACCGGCGTCCGCCCGCCTCGCGCACTTCGCCCGGCGCGAGACCCGGGTCGGCGACGGCCGCGTGGACGCCCGGCAGCGAGGCCGGCAGCCATCCCTCGCGCCCCGGCGGCGCGCAGGCGACCAGGACCACGCCCGCTTCGATCGCCGCCGCGCACGCGGCTTCGAGGGCGGAGGAGCCCGGGCCGGGCGGGATCGCGACGCTCAGGTTGATGTAGTCGCAGCCCTCCGCGGCCGCGCGCAGGATGCCGCGGGCCACCACGGACGGGTAGGCGGCGCCGGCGTCGTCGAACACGCGCACCGCGTAGAGATGCGCGTCGGCGCATCCCTCGCGGATGACGCCGGCGACGGCGGTGCCGTGGCCCGACCGGTCGCGGAAGTCGTCGTGCTCGACGATCCGCCCGTCGGGCGAGACCGCGAGCGCGCAGCCGTCGACCGCGCCGCGCACGTGCGAGTGCCAGGCGTTCACGCCGCTGTCGACGATGCCGATGCGAAGCGGCGTCATCGGGCCGCCTCGACCGCGCGCGGCGACGCGCGCTCTCCCTGTGCGCCGAGCAGCGCGGGGAGGTCGCGCGCGTCGACTTCGCGCAATCCTCCGTCGCGGAGCAGGAGCACGCGGTCGACGTCTCCGGGCGCGACCGGACGGTGCGAGATCACCAGCATCGCCCGATCGGGAAACGCCGCGCGCAGGTTGCGGCGCACGTCGCGCTCGGTGCCGAGGTCGAGGCCCGAGAGCGCCTCGTCGAGGACGAACACCCGCGGCGCCTGCAGGACCAGCCGCGCGATGCCGAGCCGCTGGCGCTGGCCGTCGGAGAGCGCCAGGCCGCGGCCTCCGACCACGGTGTCGAGGCCGTCGGGCAGCGCGGCGACGAACGAGGCCGCCTCGGCGATCGCGAGCGCGTGCCCGATCGCTTCGCGTGTCGCGCCGGGTGCGGCGTAGCGCAGGTTCGCCTCGACGCTCGCGTGGAGCAGGAACGGCTCGGCGCCCGCGTAGCCGATCGATGCGACTCCGCCGTCGCGTGCGCGACGCCCGCCGACCTCCACGGTGCCGGCGTCGGGCTCGCGCAGTCCGAAGAGGAGGTGGACGATCGTGGACTTGCCCGCGCCGGAGGCGCCGAACAGCGCGACGCGCTCGCCGGGAGCGATCGCGAGATCGACGTCGCGCAGGACCGGAGGCTTGTCCCGGTACGCGAAGGTCACGCCGCGAAGCTCGACCGCGTGCGGCGACGGCGCACGCGGCCTGTCCGCGGTCGCGGGCAACGGGACTTCCTCGCCGCCGAGCACCTCGGCCACGCGCTCGAGGCTCGCGCGCGCCTGCTGCAGGTTGCGCACGAGGCCGAGGAGCCCCTGCGCGGGCGCGAACAGGCGGCCCTGGTAGAGCACGAACGCGACGAAGGTGCCGAGCGTGATCGCGCCGGTCTCGATCAGGCGGCCGCCGACGACGTAGATCCACGCGAGCGCGAGCGTCAGCGCGAGGCCCGGCACGCCGGAGGACGCGGAGTCGAGCCACTGGAAGCCGGTCACCTCGCGCTTCAGCCGCCCCTGCACCGCGGCGAGCGCGGCCGCTTCGTCGCGCGCGGTGCGGTGGAGCCGGATCGCGCGCAGTCCCGACAGCCGCTCCGACAGGAAGTGCGCCTGGTCGGCCATCGCCTCGCGGATGCGCCGGGTGCGCCGCTCGATGGCGGGGCGGAACGCGTGGGTCGCGGCGAGGGCGAGGCCGAGACCCGCGAAGCTCCACAGCGCGAGCGGCGGCGACAGGTGGAAGGTGATCGCAGCGGCCACCGCGAGGAACAGCGCGCCCTGCAGGGCGGCGAGGAGGCCGCCGACGATCAGCGCCTCGATGCGGGGCACGTCGGTGCCGAAGCGCGCGAGGAGGTCGCCGTGGCGGAACGCCTCGACCTCGTCGAGCGGACCGTCCACGCAGCGCGCGAAGAGCCGCGCGCGCAACCCGTTCAGCACGTCGGCGGAGAGGCCGGCGTGGACACGGCCGGCGAGCGCACCGATCGCGAGGTCGGCGAGCGCGAGGCCCACGAGCGCGGCGGCGATCCACGGGATTGCGCCGTAGTCCGCGTGCGTCGCCACCGCGTCGACGAACGCCATGCCGAGGAGCGGGGTGGCGAGCGACACCGCCGCGCCCGCGAGCCCCAGCGCGAACAGGGCGGCGAGCGTGCGTCCGTGCCCGCTCAGGTGGCGCGCGTAGCGTGCGAGGTCGCCGATCACGACCGGTCCACGATCGGGATGCGCGCGAGGCCCCCGGCCCGCGACCGCGCGCGCGGCGCGGGCAGACGGTCGGCCCACACGTCCGGGTAGTAGCAGAGGTGCGCGCCTTCGCACAGCTGCGGGGCGCCGCGCAGGGCGACGACCGCGTCGCGGATCGCCTCGCGCGTCCCTCCGGCCTGCGCGACACGAAGCGCGTGCGCGGCGAGGCGCACCGACGCCTCCTTGCGCGCGAGCGGCGCCTCGCGGCCGACGACCTTGAGGCTCGCGATGCCGAGGGCGGAGAGCCTTTGGAGCGCGCACAGGCCGCAGGGGCCGAGCGTGAAGCCGCGGCTCGTCTGCGAACCGCAGTTGTCGAGCGTCCAGCGCCAGAACGCGTAGCGCCCGTCGAGGCGGTTGCCTGCC
>DAOMBL010000513.1:0-2636 GCA_035427325.1 Casimicrobiaceae bacterium | reverse complement strand
CGCCGAAGTCGACGATCAGCGCGATCTGCCGCTCGGTCGAGCCGCCGGACATCGGCACCACCACGCCGCCGAGCTTCTCGGCGCCGTAGTGCGCGCCGAGCCCGCCGGTGAAGAGGCCGTAGCCGTAGGCGTTGTGGACGACGTCGCCGGGGCGCGCGCCCGCGCACGCGAGCGAGCGCGCCATCAGGTTCGCCCAGGTGTCGAGGTCGCGTGCGGTGTAGCCGACGACGGTCGGCTTGCCGGTCGTGCCCGAGGACGCGTGGAGACGCGCGAGTTCGCCGACCGGCCGCGCGAAGAGGCCGAACGGGTAGGCGTCGCGCAGGTCGGTCTTGACGGTGAACGGCAGCCGCGCGACGTCGTCGAGCGTGCGAATGTCGTCGGGCGCGATCCCCGCGGCGCGCATCCGCTCGCGGTGCAACGGCACGTTGCTCCACGCGTTCGCCACCGTCCCCCGCAGGCGTTCGAGCTGCAGCGCTTCGAGGCGCTCGCGCGGCATCGTCTCGATGGCCCGGTCGCGGAACGACGCATCGCCCGCCCGCGCCACGAGGTCCGCTTCCATGCTGGTCGTCGCTCCCATGGTCCTCCTCCCGTTCGCGGTCGCCGCCGCGTCAGGCCCGCCGGCCGCGCACCGGCATGCGCGGTAGGGCGAACCCCTGGTTGTAGGCGCCGCGCACGATCATCGCGGCCTTGAACAGCGCGCCTGCGGCGACGGCGAGCGCCCCCGCCGCCGCAGCGAGACCCAGCACCGTGCCTTCCGAAGCCGACACCGCCGCGATCGCGACGAGCGCGAGCGGCACGAAGCTGCCGCCGACCGCGAGCACGCGGCCTGCGGGCGCCAGCGCGGCGGACGCGCGCGCGTTCCCGGCGATCGAGCGCCGGTAGGCGAGCCAGGCGGCGAGACGCACGACCAGGAGGACGCCGAAGGCCACGAGCCCGGCCCGCGTCCCCTGCGCGTGCCAGGCCGCGGCGATCCACCACAATCCGGCGCCCTCGGCGAGCGCGGTCGCGACGATCAGCGCAGGCATCACGGGCGAGCGCCACGCCGGGATGCCTTTCGCGGCACGCAGGATCCGGCCCTGGCACCACGCGAAGACGAGTGCCGCGAGCGCCGCCGCATAGCCCAGCGACGGTGCGAGCGCCGACCCGGTGAGGTGCGCCCACGCACCCGCCAGCGCGAACGCGCCCAGCACGAGCGCGGCGATCGCCTCGCGGCTCATCCACGAGGTGCGCGGATTCGCGAACACGTTCAGCGCGCGCAGCGGCCGGCCGATCTCCAGCCACACGGCGAAGAGCCCGATCCCGACGAGCGCGAGTCCCGCGACGAGCGCGATCGCCGTCGGCCGTCCGCCCGCCCCCGAGGCGACCGACACCAGCACGAGCCCCGATCCCGCGCCGCCGGCGACGAAGTTCGCGGCGGCGCGCAGGTCCCAGTGCTGCTGCACCCACGGCGTCGGACCGTAGCTCATCGGCGCCCCTCCGCACGAGACGCGCGCGCGGCGCAGCGGGCGACGGAACGTCCGGTCGACAGCGCTCCGGCGGCGCTCATGCCAGCTCCATCGCTTCCTCGACCAGTTGCTTCAGCGCCGGCACGCCGCCGGTCGGCTGCGCCTGGTCCCACAGGTAGTAGAAGCCCGGTCCGGTGCCGAGTTCGTCGTGCATCCGGAACGACGCGTTGCCTTCGAGGAGCTTCGACACGTTGCTCGACGGGTCGTCGAGGTCGCCGAAGGTCAGCGCCTGCGCGATGCAGGCGTTCACGCACGCGGGCGTCGCCTCCGGGTCGACGCCCGGGGTCTGGCCCGCCGCGAGCCCGGCGTCGATCCGGTCGACGCAGAACGTGCACTTGGTCGCGACCGCGAGGCGGTCGGGGTCGTGGCGCTTCGCCTCGTGCGCCACCGCCTTGCCGTACGCGAAGGTCGCGCGCTCGGTCTTGTAGCGCGCCTGGTAGGGACAGGCGACCGCGCAGTACGCGCAGCCGATGCACAGGTCGTAGTCGATCGTGACGATGCCGTCGGCGCGCTTGCGCGTGGCGGTCGTCGGGCACACGTGCATGCAGGGCGGATCGTCGCAGTGCTGGCAGCCGACCGGCACGAACGCGCGCTTCACCTCGGGGTACTCGCCGACCTCGATGTCCAGCACGCGGCGCCACTGGACGCCGGGCGGCGTCGCGTTCGCGTGCTTGCACGCCGCGGTGCAGGTCTGGCAGCCCACGCAGCGGCGCAGGTCGGCGATCATCGCCCAGCGCGTCATCGCCGCCCTTTCCGCGGTCCGCCGATCCGGCGCAGCGACACGCGCACGACGTCGGCGCCCGACCCGGTCGCGTCGGTGAGCCCGAGCGACATCGTGGCGAGCGTGTTGAGGCTCGCGAGCCCGAAGTCCTTCGCGTAGGGCGTCGCCCAGTGGTCGAACTGGCCGATCGCGAGCAGCGTGTCCGGGCGGATGCCCTCGCGGATCACCGCGCTGCCGCGGGTCCTGCGGTGCGGCGTCGCGAGTTCGATCTCGTCGCCGTCCCCGATGCCGAGCCGCCGCGCGGTCGTCCCGTTGACGATGACGCCGCGGTGCCCGGCGATGTTCTGCGACACCTCGCGGATCATCTGCATGCCGACGTTGCCGCCCCAGGCGTACTGCATGCTGCGCGC
>DAOMBL010000512.1:0-2649 GCA_035427325.1 Casimicrobiaceae bacterium | reverse complement strand
CGCGCTGGGCACGATGGCCGGGGTCGCGATGCACCGCTACCGCCTCCGCCTCCTGCCGGTGCTGGTGCTGACGCCGATCGCGATCCCCGAGATCCTGATGGGCGTGGCGCTCCTGATCTTCTTCGTGATGCTGAACTTCACGCTCGGGCTGGTGTCGGTGGCCATCGCCCACATCGCGTTCTGCATCGGGTTCGTCGCGATCGTCGTCCGGGCGCGGCTCGCCGGCATGGACGAGAGCCTGGTCGAGGCCGCGCGGGACTGCGGCGCCACGCCCTGGCAGGCGTTCCGGCACGTCACGCTGCCGCTGATCATGCCCGGCGTGATCGCCGGGGCGCTGATGGCCTTCACGCTGTCGATCGACGACTTCGTCATCACCTTCTTCACGGCCGGCGCCGGCACGGTTACCCTTCCGCTCCAGATCTACTCGATGATCAAGATCGCGGTCACGCCCGAGGTCAACGCCGTGTCGACGCTCCTGATGCTGCTGACGCTGGTGCTGATCGTGGTGGCCGCGCGCCTGTCCCCCAGCCTCCTTCGAACCGACCCGGACTGATGCCATGACCTTCCGCACCCTCGCCTCCGCCCTCGCGGCGGGACTCGCCGCCCTCGTCGCGGTCGCGCCGGCCGGCGCCGCCGACCGGCTCCACCTCTACAACTGGAACAACTACATCGCGCCCGAGACGGTCAAGCGGTTCGAGGCCGAGTGCAAGTGCGAGGTCGTGCAGACCTACTACTCGGACAACGAGGAACTGCTCGCGAAACTCGCGGCGGGAGCGAAGGGCTACGACGTGCTGGTGCCGACCGGCGGAACGGTCGAGGCGCTCATCAAGGGAGGGCAGCTCCAGCCGCTCGACCTCTCGAAGCTCCCGAACCTGAAGAACGTCGATCGTGTCTACCTCAACACGAAGTTCGATCCGGGCAACAAGTACTCGGTGCCCTACGCGATGTCGACGACGATCCTCGGCTACAACGACCAGAAGATGAAGGAACTCGGGCTTCCGACCGACACCTGGGCGGTGATCTTCGATCCGAAGTACCTCGCGAAGGTGAAAGGCCGCGTCACGGTGCTCGACAGCCCCGCGGAACTCTTCGCGGCGGCGCTCAAGTACCTCGGCTACTCGGTCAACGACACCGACGAGAAGCACTGGCGCGAGGCGGCCGACGTCATCAAGAAGGCGAAACCGTACTGGGCGGCCTTCAACGCATCGTCCTACATCAAGGAACTCACCGTCGGCAACATCTGGCTCGTCCACGGCTACAGCAACGACATCTTCCAGGCGGATCTCGACGCGCAGGCGGCGGGCCGCAAGTTCCGCATCCTCCAGGGCATGCCGAAGGAGGGCGCGGTCCTCGCGGTCGACAACATGGTGATCCACAAGAGCGCGCCGCGCCCCGATCTGGCGCACCAGTTCATCAACTTCATGCTCGACGGCCGGAACTCCGCGGAACTCACCAACCTGATCGGTTCGGGCAACCCGAACCTCGACGCCGCGAAATACATCAAGCAGGCGATCAAGGCGCTGCCCGCCGTGTTCCCGCCGAAGGAGGTCGCCGCGAAGCTCGAGCAGCTGCAGGACCTCACGCCCGCCCAGCGGCGACTGCGCAACAAGCTCTGGACCGAGATCAAGGCGGCGCGGTAGCGAGCGGCCATCTGTGGGTCGGGCTTCAGCCCGACGGTTTGGGCATCTGTGGGTCGGCCTTCAGGCCGACGCATTTCGGTTGCATCGGCACGGACCCCGTCGGGCTGAAGCCCGACCCACAGCGGCTGAAGCCCGACCCACCGCGCATCGCTGCATCCCGTCGGGCTGAAGCCCGACCCACAGAGGCTGAAGCCCGGCCCACAGGGGCTGAAGCCCGACCCGCGAGGGGCCGGTGTGCGGAGCGACCGGGCCGGTGCGATGATGTGCGCATGACCGCCCCCGCGATCACCGTCCGTCGACTCTCGACCGCCACACGCGACGACTACCTCGCGTTCTTCGATCACGAGCGCGGGCCCGCGTTCTCGGACAACGCGCAGTGGGCGCGCTGCTATTGCCAGTTCTACCGGATCCCGCGCGCGCTCGACTGGGAGGCGTTCACCGCGGCGCAGAACCGCGTCGCGGCGTCGGCGTCGATCTGCGCCGGCGAGGCCGAGGGCTACCTCGCGCGCGCCGGCGGCGCCACCGTCGGCTGGCTACACGCGGCGCCGCGCCACAAGCTGCCGCACTGCTTCGAGCGGCTGGGCGTCGAGCCGACACCGATCGACGTCCCGCCCCTTGCGGCGGCGGTCATCGTCTGTTTCGTGGTCGCGCCGGATTGGCGGCGGCGCGGGGTCGCCGGCACCCTGCTCGACGGCGCGCTCGCGGACCTCGCGGAGCGCGGGATCGCGCTCGTCGACGCGTTTCCGTTCAAGGCCGGCGACAGCACATCGGCGGCCGACCACTATCACGGCCCGGCCGCGCTCTTCGCTTCGCGCGGCTTCGTTCCGATCGCGGAGACCGCCGACCTCACCGTCGTGCGCCGGCACCTCGGGACGTCCGCGCCACGCCCGGGACCATGAACGGCGCCGCGGGTCGGGAAGCCGCGGGCGCGAGCCCCGGCGGGGGCCGGACGCTGCTGCCGCACGTGTTCTCGGGCATCTACGCGTTCGCGATCGTCTACGCGAGCCTG
>DAOMBL010000511.1:0-2672 GCA_035427325.1 Casimicrobiaceae bacterium | reverse complement strand
GTCGATCATCTGTCTGACCTTCTGCCGCTGGGCCAGGGCCTTGGCCTGGTACTCGGGCGTGGCGCGCTCTGCGGCCAGGCGCTGCTCCTCGGCCTCGCGTTCGCGGCGCTGGATGGCATCCTTCTGCCGCTGCTCGCGCTCGGCCGCCACACGGGGGCCGAGCTCCGGCACGAAGCTGCCGGCGGCGGCGCGGGCGATGAGCCCGCGCAGGTAGGCCACGGGGCTGAGGCGAACACCGCGCACCTGAAGGCGGCCTGCGAGTTCATCGAGCAGGCACTGGGCTTGATCGCCGCAACGGCGCAGCAGCAGACGCGCTGCCTGGCGTTCGTCCGGCAGCATCTGCTCGGGAAAGATCAGTTCACCACCAGCCTCGGTGTCCGGCGGATTCGCAGACGAGGCGGTGTGCTGTGGTTGTAATGATTCACCTGTACTGTGATTCATAAGAAGAACGGCGCTTTCGGCTGAACCGTGTTGGCGGATCGGGCGAAACTGATCCGGCGGTTTTGGCGAGACAAGGCTGCGGGGTTGCCTCAGTCTTGATTCGACGTTCGGTGAAGCCTTGTCTGCGGTAACGCCACGGTCTGGCTCTGCGATGCGCGAGCCGAGGCTCCTTGCCGCCGATGCGTCGTCGGTGAGCAGTGCGAGCAGACAGTCCAGCCGAATGCGCGCCACCAGGCTCGGCGGAATGCCGCGCAAGCACTCCTCCCAGAGCCCGGTGCGCACGAGATCGCGGCGCGCGGTTTCCTGTTCGCGCCGCGTGAGACCGACCTCTTCGAACCAGCGCGCTGCCGAGCTGGCGATCCAGTGGTCCAGGCGGTGCCTGACCTGCAGCCGCGTCAGGTGCAACGCGCGGGACAGCATCAGGCCGGCGTGCACGCCGCCGGCGACATCGGCAAGCGTGCGGTGGAAAGCCACCGAAGGTCCGAGCAGCTCGGCGAGTACGACACGGTCGCTCCAGTCCGCTGCGTGCGGGTGGCTGGCGATCCGGTCGGCGAGGCGCATGCCCAGCTCGTCCACGTTCAACCGGAAGTGCAGCCGCGCGGGAATCCCCATGCGCTGGTCGTCGAGCAGCGCCAGGCCGCGCAGTACCTCGCGGGCGGTGGCCTGCTCTTTCGCCGACAGGCCGGTCTCCATCTCCCATTGCTCGGTTGTCTTGTGAAACCATCCGCCGGTCTGGGCGATGTCCCGGCCATGGCGCGTCCAATAGACGGACTGCGACAGCAGGAGCGCTGCCTTGACGCTGGAGGTGAGATCCACGAGGCGGCGATGAAACGCGATGTGCCGCCCAAGTAGCGGCCAGATCACCGACAGCGGCGCCGCATCGAAAGCCGCTGCCCGCCCCCGCGGTTCCTCGTCGCCAAGGCGCAGGTCCTCAGCCACGGCGGCTCCTGCCCGCCGTCATCGGTACGACGCCCCGGCATGGGCCTGCAGGGCACGCCAGACGACGTCGGGACGCACGCGGAACCAGAGCTTGGCCGGCATGCCCGCGCGACGCTCTTCGAGCAGTCCCGAGCGGCGCAAGGCGCGCCGCGCGGTTTCCTGCTCCCAGCGCGACAGCCCGGTCTCCTGCGTCCACTGCTCCTGCGAGCGGATGAACCAGCCATCGGCAGAGGGCTCGAGCGACTGGGTGGTCCAGATCGCCTGCGACAGCATCAGTGCCGATGTGACGCCGCCGGTGATGGGCACCAGGCAACGATGAAAGCTCACCGGCGTGTCGAAGACATCGAGCAACACCTGCGGCGTGATGCCGAGGCCTTCCAGGCGCGCGTTCATTCGTCGGCCTCGAACTCGCGGATGACCGCCTCCAGCACGGCGATCGGGATGTGCTGAAACTCCTGGTGCAAGCGGTAGTAGCGAACGCGCGGCGTCGGATCGGCGATCGCCCGCCAAGCCTGGTAGATGCGCTCGCGCGTGGCGTAGTCCGGAAGCCGGACACGACCCGCGGGACGCCGTGCATCGAAGTCGCGGCGGCGCTTGAGTGTCAGCTTGCGGCGGACCTTGAAGAGCGCGCTCATCAGATGCGTAGATGCACCATGGCGGATGAAGTACGTCTCCAGCGCCTTGGCTTCGTTGACGAGGGCCACTGCACGCAGGCCCGCCTTGAGGGCGGCGCCGTCGAACGCGACGCCGATCGTCAAGCTGCGCATCGCGGCCAGGCGACAGAGATCGACCGCCGAGAGCTGTCGAAGATGGGCCAGTAGCTCGTTCTCGATGCCCGCCGCGTGAATCTCATCCTGCGCGGCATCGGCCAATCGCACGGTCACGTGATTGAGCAGGACGAGCCGCACCTGGGTGTCTTGCAGCGGGAGCATCACGCCTCCTCCGAAGCGGACGCCGATCTGCTCGTCGCGCGCACCTCTCGCAACAGGCCGCCCGATCGCCTGGCGCAGACCAGCAGCTCCCAGAACGCCGTGGCCGATGAGTCATCGGGATCGACGAGCCAATGCAGGAATCCCGGGTCCAGCGACGCCGGTGGCGGCGTGCCCGGGTCGAGCTGGCCGAGAAGTCCAGCGAGCAACCACCAGGCGCGTTCACGCTCGGGCTGGGCTGCATCGTCGGCGGGCGGCCTTGACACGCGCAGGCCGGCGGCGCACTGCGGCTCCGGATGGACGACACCGCCAAGGCCGACAGCGTCGGCGAAGCTCCTTGCGCGCGTCAGCAGTTCGTCTGGC
>DAOMBL010000510.1:0-2676 GCA_035427325.1 Casimicrobiaceae bacterium | reverse complement strand
TCGGGCTGAAGCCCGACCCACAGCGGAGGGGTTGTGGGTCGGCCTTCAGGCCGACCCACTTCATCGCATTGCCACGGACCCCGTCGGGCTGAAGCCCGACCCACAGTGACTTGCGGCACCCCGTCGGGCTGAAGTCCGACCCACGGGCCGGCTCAGTCCTCCTCGTGCTTGCGGTGCTTCGCGTACTCGGCGGCGAGCTGCTGCTGGACGTTGGGCGGCGCCTGCTCGTAGCGCGCGAGCGCCATCGTGTAGCTGCCGTGGCCGCCGGTGAACGCCTTCAGCCTCGAACCGTAGCCGTCGAGTTCGGCGAGCGGCGCGGTGCCGATCACCGCGAGCGCCCCGGCCGCGAGCGTCTGCGTGCCGGTCACCTGTCCGCGCCGCGACGAGAGATCGCCCGCGATGTCGCCCATCTTCTCCGCCGGGCAGTGCACCTCGAGGTTCACGATCGGCTCGAGCACGATCGGCCGCGCCTTGGAGATCGCGTCGAGGAACGCCTTCTTGCCGGCCGACACGAATGCGACTTCCTTGCTGTCGACGGCGTGGCTCTTGCCGTCGTACACGATCACGCGCACGTCCTGCAGCGGGAAGCCCGCGACCGGGCCCGAGGTCAGCACCTGCTCGACGCCCTTCTGCACCGCCGGGATGAACTGCGTCGGGATCGTGCCGCCCTTCACCTCGTCGACGAACTCGAACCCCGCGCCGCGCGCGAGCGGCTCGATGCGCAGGTAGACCTCGCCGAACTGGCCCGCGCCGCCGGTCTGCTTCTTGTGCCGGTGGTGTCCCTCCGCCTTGCCGGTGACCGTCTCGCGGTAGGGGATGCGGGGCGGCCGCGTCTCGACCTCGAGCTTGAACTGGGTCGCCATCCGGTCGAGCGTCGAACGCAGGTGCAGTTCGCCCAGGCCGCGCAGGACCGTCTCGTTCAGCGTCGTGTCGTGCTCGACCGCGAGCGTCGGATCCTCGGCGCACATCTTGTGCAGGACGTCGGACAGGCGCTGCTCGTCGCCGCGGCGCTTGGGCGCGATCGCGACGCCGTGCATCGGCTTCGGGAACGCGAGCGGCGCCATGTGGATGCGGTCCTCGTCGTGCGAATCGTGCAGCACGCAGTCGAAGGTGATTTCGTCGACCTTCGCGATCGCGGCGATGTCGCCGGGGACCGCCCGGTCGACCTCGACGTGCTTGCCGCCCTGCAGCATCAGGAGGTGCCCGACCTTGAACGCCTTCCTGCTCTCGCCGACGTAGAGTTGCGTGTCCTTCGTCATCGTCCCCTGGTGGACGCGGAACACGCCGAGCTTGCCGACGAACGGATCGACGACGACCTTGAACACGTGCGCGAGCACGTGCTTCTTCGGATCGGGCTCGGACCGGAACTCGGTCGCGTCCGCACCCTCGCCCTTCGTGAACATCGGCGGGTTGCCTTCCGCCGGATTGGGTCCGAGCTTCACGAGCACGTCGAGGAGTTCGGCGACGCCCGCGCCGGTGCGCGCGGAGACGAAGCACACCGGCACGAGGTGGCCTTCGCGCAGCGCCTTCTCGAACGGGGCGTGCAGCTGCGCGGGTTCGATCGACTCGCCCTGCTCGAGGTACTTCGCCATCAGCTCCTCGTCGACCTCCACCACCTGGTCGACCAGCGCCTGGTGCGCCTCGGCGACCGACGAGAAGTCGGAATCGCCCGAGGGATTGAAGAAGCAGTCGACCACGCGCCTGCCGCCGTCCGCCGGAAGGTTGATCGGCAGGCACTCGTTGCCGAACGCGGCGCGGATCGACGCGAGCACCGCGGGCAGATCCACGTTCTCCGCGTCGATCCTGTTGACGATCACGATCCGGCACAGGTGGCGCTCGGCGGCCCACTGCATCATGCGCGAGGTGATCATCTCGATGCCGGACGACGCGTTCACGACGACCGCTGCGGTCTCGACCGCGTCGAGCGCCCCGATCGCCTGTCCGATGAAGTCGGGGAATCCCGGCGTGTCGATCAGGTGGACACGGGCCTCGGGCGTGTCGAGGTGCAGCATCGAGGCGCGCAGCGAGTGCTGGTACTGCTTCTCGAGCGGATCGAAGTCGGAGACCGTCGTGCCCTTCTCGACGCTCCCGGCCTGCTGCACGGCGCCTGCCTTGACGAGCAGCGCCTCGGCGAGCGTCGTCTTGCCGCAGGCGCCGTGGCCCACGAGAGCCACGGTACGAATGCTGGGGGTGGCGTAGTCCGCCATGGTCTCCTCCGTTGCCTGGGATGGGGGTTCGCGATGTCGGGGGGCTCGGGGACGCAGGGCCCCGTGCGGGCGCGGGCGGCCCGCCCTGGGCTCGGGGCGTCGGGGTCGCGAACATGGTAGCGCGGCTCGCGCCGCGCGTCGCGCGGCGGTGCACACCTCATCGGTGGCCCGTCGGCGCGCCGCGTGGTTCCCTTTCTGCGCGCGCCGGGGCACCATGGCGTCCGGACTCACCTCCAGGGAACCGCCGTGCATCGTCGTCCCAGCTCCCGCCCCTCGCCGCGCGCGCCGGCGTGGCGCCGCGTCGCCGCGGTGGCCGCATTCGCCGGCGCGTGCTGGCCCCTCGCCGGCCACCCGCAGGCGATCGTGCCCTCGACGCTCGTGCAGGCGGTGCCCGGCGCGAAAGCCGTCTCGATCGACGGCACGCTCAAGGGCCCGAACCTCGGCGCGAGCGATTACGTCGTCCGCCTCG
>DAOMBL010000509.1:0-2688 GCA_035427325.1 Casimicrobiaceae bacterium | reverse complement strand
CACGACACGAAGGCGCTCGCCGACGTGATGACCCCGGAACTGCTCCGCGAGATCGCGCGCGAGATGGACGTCTCCGGCGCGGCGCGCCCGACCGAGATCGTCGAGGTCGACGCGGAGGTCGTGGACGTCGCGACCGAGGGCCGCAACCATTGGGTGAGTGTTCGCTTCTCCGGGACCGCGCGCGAAGGCGGGGTGCTGGAGCCCTTCGACGAGATGTGGAACCTGGTGAAGCCGGTCGACGGCAGCGCTGGCTGGCTGGTCGCCGGCATCCAGCAGCAGGTCGTGCCGTCCTGAACGTGGGCATGTCGCCGGAGGACCTGGCGGCGGATCTCGCGAACCGGGCGCTCGCGAGCGAGGACTGGGCCCGCGCGAAGCTCGCGGCGTTCGCCGGGCAGAGTTTCACGCTGACCGCCGGGCCGTTCTCGGCGACCTTCGCCATCGGTGACGACGGCGCGATCGCGAGCGCCCCGGCCGGAGCGGCACCGTCACTCAGGGTGACGACCTCGCCGTTGTCGCTGCCCGAACTCGCCGCGGATCCCGCCCGCTGGAACGAACTCGTGAAGAACGACGGCGATCCCGCGCTGGCGTCGACGCTCGCGGACCTGGCGCGGACCTTTCCCTGGGTGGTCGAGCGGGCACTCGCCTCGGCGTTCGGCCCGATCGCGGGCCAGGCGATCGCGGACGCCGGCCGCACGCTCCTCGGCATCCCGGCGGCGCTGTCGAAGCACGCGGCATCGAGCGTCGGTGAGTTCGCGGCCGAGTCGGGGATGGTTGCGCGGCGCGCCGACTTCGACGCGTTCTCCTGCGGCTCGGCCGAGGCCGAGGCTCGCGTGGACGCACTCGCCAAGCGCATCGCCGCCATCGAATCGTCCGGACACCGGCCCCGCCAGCGCCCGAAAGCGGTAACGTAGCGGGTTTCCCCGGACGGCCACCGTCCGGCGATGCCCGCACGATGGCTCCCACCCCCGCCCTCGCGAAGTTCAGCCGGCCGCGCCTGTACGCGGTCGTCAAGCGGGAGCGCCTGTTCCGCCTCCTCGACGACGCGCGCGCGCACCCGGTCATCTACATCGCGGGGCCGCCCGGCGCCGGCAAGTCGACGCTCGTCGCGAGCTATGTCGAGACGCGGCGTACGCCGGGCCTGTGGTTCCAGGCGGACGCGGGCGACGCCGACCCCCCGACGTTCTTCCACTACCTGGGCGTCGCGGCCGCGTCGATCGGCGGTCGGAGCGCGCGCAAGGCGTCGGCGTTGCCGCGCTGGAATCCAGGGTACGCGACCGAACTGGCGGCGTTCACGCGCAGGTTCCTGCGCGAGTTCTTCGCGCTCTTTCCGCAAGGCTCGGTGTTCGTCGTCGACAACTTCCACGAGGCCGCGGGGAGCCCGGAGTGGCGCCAGGCGTTCATCGAAGCGCTCGCCGAGATTCCCTCCGGCGTCAACGTGATCTTCCTGTCGCGGGTCGATCCGCCGCCCGAGATGAGCCGCCTCGCCGCGACGCAGGCGATGGTGTCGCTCGGCTGGGAGTCGCTGCGCTTCACCGAGGGCGAGGCGGCGGCGGTGGTCGGCAAGGTCGCCGAGTCGCCGGCGATCGTCGAGGCCATCCACCGCGCGAGCGACGGCTGGGCGGCGGGTCTCGTGCTGATGCGCGAGTCGATGAAGCGCCTCTCCCTCGCCGACGCGGGAGCGCTGCGCAGCACCTCGGTGCTCGACGACAGCCGGGAGGCGGTGTTCGCGTTCTTCACCGGCGAGATCTTCGCGCGCGCCCGTCCCGAGAACCGCCAGACGCTCATGCTCTGCGCGTTCCTGCCGTCGGTGACCGCGGACGAGGCCCAGGCGCTGTCCGGCAATGCCGAGGCGCTGCGTCTCTTCGAACACCTGTACCGGCGCCACATGTTCGTCGACCGCAGGCGCGCGGGCGAGCGCACGACCTACCACTTCCACGCGATGTTCCGCGAGTTCCTGCTCGCGGAAGGGCGCGTGCGTCTCGATCCGGTCGAGCGCCGCGCGGCGCTGGCCCGTGCGGCGAAGACGCTCGCGGAGCGGGGCGACGTCGAGGCGGCCGCCGCCCTCTACCGCGACGCCGGTTCGTGGAAGGAACTCGCGGCGCTGGCCTGCCACGCCGCGACGCGCCTGATCGGCGAAGGCCGCCACCAGACGCTGCGCGACTGGATCGAAGCGCTGCCCGAATCCGAGCGCGAGCGCGAGCCCGAACTCGTCTACGCGCTCGCTACGACCTGCGCCTACGGCGACCCGGCGCGCGCCAAGGCGCTCTTCGCCCGCGCGTACGACGCCTTCGCGGACGCGGGCGACGCGCGCCATGCGATGCTCGCGGCCGCCGCATCGATCGACTGCCACTACCACGAGTGGGCGGACTTCGCCCCGCTCGACCGCTGGGTCGAGGTCATCGAGCGCGGACTCGCCGGACCCCCGGTGCTCCGCGACGCCGCCGAGGAACTTCGCGTGCGTGCGAGCCTGCTGCTCGCGCTCCTGTTCCGCCAGCCGAACCACCCCGAACTCGCGCGACACGCGCAGGCGGTCGCCGCGCTGCTCGAAAGCCGCGAGATCGCCGCGGCTCCGGTCAACCTGCGGCTGTCCGCCGCCTCGGTGCTCTTCAACTACGGCAACTGGGCGACGAAGGGCGAATCCGCGCGCGCGTTGATCGCGCTCGCGTCGCCCTGGCTCGACGACCCGCA
>DAOMBL010000508.1:0-2692 GCA_035427325.1 Casimicrobiaceae bacterium | reverse complement strand
CCGAGAGCGCGACGGCCAGCGCAAGGGCGGCGCAGGTCGCGATGCTTCGCGAAGACGTGTTGCAGGAGGTCATGCAGCGTGCGTCCGTGTGGGCTCGAGGCATCCGGCTTCGCGCAGGGCGGCGCGGACGGCCTCGTGGTGTTGCGCGGAGAGCGGCACCAGCGGGAGCCGCAGTTCGTTCTCGATCCGCCCCATCTCGGCGAGCGCCCACTTGGCCGGCGACGGGTTCGCCTCGATGAAGAGCCGGCGGTGGAGCGGAAGCAGGCGGTCGTTGATCGCGCGCGCCTTCGCGAACTCGCCCGCGAGCGCCGCCCGGCACATCTGCGCCATCAGCGCGGGAGCGACGTTCGCGGTCACCGAGATCACGCCATGCCCGCCCATGAAGATCAGCGGCAGCGCGGTGATGTCCTCGCCGCTGTAGACATGGAAGTCCTTCCGGCCCGACGCCGCGAGTCCGCGAAGCAGCTCGCTTCCCCGTCCGAGATCCGCGGTGGCATCCTTGATGCCGACGATGCCCGGGACCTGGGCGAGACGGATCGCCGTCTCGGTCGAAAGGTCCGCGACCGTGCGGCCGGGGACGTTGTAGAGGACGATCGGCAGGTCGACCTTCTCGGCGATCGCGCGGAAATGCCGGTAGAGGCCCTCCTGCGTGGGCTTGTTGTAGTACGGCACGACCGAGAGCCCGCTGTCCGCGCCGACCTTCTTCGCGTAGGCGGTGAGTTCGATCGCTTCCGAGGTCGCGTTCGCGCCGACCCCGGCCATGACGTGCACCCGGCGGCGCGCGTGCTCGACGACGGTCCGGATGAGCAGGCAGTGCTCGTCCACGTCGACGGTCGGCGATTCGCCGGTGGTGCCGACGACCACGATCGCGGCGGTGCCGCTCTCGATGTGCCAATCCACGAGGCGCTTCAGCGCGTCGAGGTCGAGCGCGCCACCCGCCTTCATCGGCGTCACGATGGCGACGAGGCTACCGGTCGGAATGGACATGGCGGCGGGTCCGGATAAACGAGCGATTTTACCGCATTCGACGCCCGGTCCGGGCGCCGGTTCCCGTCGGCGGGCGCTTCAGGGCAGCGGCCAGGGCACGGGGAAGCGCCGGCCGGCGGCCGCGAGTCGCTGGACGACCGCACGGCCCCCTCCGTCCCGCTCGACGAGCCCCTCCTCGAAGGCGACGACGCCGAGGCGGCCGCGCACCCGCTCCAGGAGTTCGCCCCGTTCGAGCAGGAACGCGGGATTCGACGGCCGCCCGTATGCAGCGTTGCCTGCGGCGAAGGTCTCGTAGATCAGGAGTCCGAGGTCGTCGAGAGCGTCCAGCATCGCGGGGAACGACGCCCGGTGCAGGTAGTTGGTCACCACGATCGTGCCGAAGCGCTCGCCGGCGAGCGGCCAGGGGCCGCGCTCGAGGTCGACGGCCCGTGTCTCGATACCGGGCACGCCGCCGAGCGTCGCGAGCGCGGACGCATCGACGTCGACCGCCAGGACATCGTGCCCGAGCGAGGCGAACAGTCGCGCGTGGCGGCCGTGCCCGCAGGCGAGGTCGAGCACCCGGGCACCGCGCGGAGCGAGCGCCGCGAAGCGCCGGACCCAGGCCGCGGGAGCGGGCGTCGCGTGGGAGGTCACGACTCGCGACGCGGGGCGGCGTCCTCGAGCGCGGCGATCTCGTCGAGCACGTGGGCGAAGCGCCGGCCGAACGGCGTCAGTGTGTACTCGACGCGCGGCGGAATCTCGGGGAACGCGGTACGCTCGAGGATGCCGAAGCGGACGAGCTTCCGCAGGCGCTCGTTCAGCACCTTGGTCGACAGCCCCGGCAGGCTGGTCTCGATCGCGCCGGGACGGTGGATGCCCTCCCGCACGCGACCGAGCACCGCGAGCGACCACTTGCAGCCGACGATGTCCTCGACCATCCGCGCGGCGGGCGGCGGATCGGGCAGGATTTTTTTCGCCTGCGGCATCGCGAAGATGGACCGTTTGGTGCGTACCTGACCCTCTCGTACCCGCTTTTCGCGAAGCGCGGGCGGAGGCAGGATCCTCGTGCACGCGCCGGGCGACCGCCGGCGCGCATCGAAACGATTCTACCCGGAGACCGCCATGCGCATTTGCACCGCCCTTGCCGCTTCCGCGTTCATCGCCGCGCTCGCTGCCGACGCCGCGTTCGCCGCCGATCCGCCGCCGGTGCCGTATCCGGCCGGCTATCGTTCGTGGACGCACGTGAAGACGATGCAGATCCTGCCCGGACACCCGCTCTACGGCGCATTCGGCGGCAACCACCACCTCTACGCGAATGCCAAGGCGATGGCCGGCTACCGGAGCGGCAAATTCCCCGACGGCGCGGTGATCGTTTTCGACCTCCACGAAGCGGCCGCGGCCGACAACACGGTGAGCGACGGTGCCCGCAAGGTGGTCGGCGTGATGCACAAGGACGCGAAGCGCTACGCCTCGACGGGCGGCTGGGGCTTCGAGGGATTCAAGGGCGACTCGCGCACCGAGCGCGCGGTCGGTCCGAACGCCGCGAGCGCGTGCTTCGGCTGCCACGAACCCCAGCGCGCGCGCGACTACGTCTTCAGCGCCTGGAAGGACTGACGCGCTGCTTCACCGTTCGCGCGGGCGCGGCGCCGACCTCGGCCCGAAGCACGGCCGACTCGTCGCCGAGCCAGCGCAGGAAGTCGGCGACGTCCCCGCGCCCTGCCGCGCC
>DAOMBL010000507.1:0-2694 GCA_035427325.1 Casimicrobiaceae bacterium | reverse complement strand
CGAGGTGTGGGTCGTCGCCCGCAGCTTCCCCGCCTGAGACCGCCGGTGTTCGCGATCGTCCTCGTCCAGCCGGAGATTCCGCCCAACACCGGCAACGTGATCCGCCTCGCGGCGAACACCGGATGCGAACTGCACCTGGTCGAGCCGCTCGGCTTCACGATGGCCGACCGCGAACTGAAGCGCGCCGGCCTCGACTACCACGAGTACGCGCCGGTCCGCGTGCACCGCGACTTCCGGACCTGTCGCTCCGCGCTCGACGCGCCGGCGCCGCGTCGCTGGTTCCTCTTCACGACGCGTGCGGCCCGGACGCTCCACGAGCAACGTTTCGAACCCGGCGACGTGCTGGTGTTCGGCCGGGAGGCGGACGGCCTGCCGGAGACGGTGCTGTCCGAGTTCGACGCAACCGCGCAGCTGCGCATCCCGATGCGCCCGCGCATGAGAAGCCTCAATCTGTCGAACGCCGTCGCCGTCGCGGTCTACGAAGCCTGGCGGCAGAACGCGTTCTGGTGAACCCGCTCCCGTGCCGGCGGGGGCGCCCGCCGCGGACCGGGGTGCGGGTACGCATCCGGACACCGCGCGCGGCGGCGTATGATCGAATCGTCCCGCGATGGGCCTGCGCGACTGCGCGCGGCAGGAAGCGTCCGGGACGGACACGGCGCGACGAACGCCTGCCCGGAATCGCGTGCGCGTCCCGCGCGGCCTGCACGGGTGCCACGCGCCCTGAAGGGCGACCGAGGAGCGCCGTCGAGGCGAGTCGCCCCGTCGAACCCTTCCGAGGTCACGCATGCCATGAGGCCACGCGGAGAATCCCTGCCGACGCTGCTCGCGGAAGTGCGCCGCTGCCGGGCCTGCGTGCCCCACCTGCCGCTCGGCCCGCGCCCGGTCCTGCAGATCGGCGCGGCAGCGCGCATCCTCGTCGTTGGCCAGGCGCCGGGCGCGCGCGTGCACGCCACGGGCATTCCCCGGGACGACGCGAGCGGCGATCGGCTCCGGGCCTGGCTGGGTGTCGACGAGCGCACGTTCTACGACGAGTCGACGATCGCCATCCTCCCGGTGGGCCTGTGCTACCCGGGCCGAGGCGCGAGCGGCGACCTGCCGCCGCGAAGCGAGTGCGCCGTCCTGTGGTTCGACCGCCTGCTCGCCCGCCTGCCCGACGTCGAGTTGACGTTCGCCGTCGGCGCGCACGCGCAGCGCCAGGTCCTGCGCGCGCGTCGCAAGGCGACGCTGACCGACACCGTGCGCGCCTGGCGCGAGTACGCGCCGCGCGTCTTTCCGCTGCCGCACCCGTCGCCCCGCAACCAGCCCTGGCTCGCGCGCCACGCCTGGTTCGAGCGGGAACTCGTGCCGGAACTTCGCGCGCGCGTGCGACGGATCGCGCGCCCGGGCAAGGAGGCAGGACGATGAAGATCTCGATTCGACGCGCGTACGCCGACGCGACGGCCGCCGACGGCTACCGGGTGCTGGTCGACCGCGTGTGGCCGCGCGGCCGCACCCGTTCGGAACTCGCGCTCGCCGAGTGGGCGAAGGAACTCGCCCCCAGCACCGCGCTCCGCCAGTGGTTCGGGCACGATCCCCGCCGGTTCGACGAGTTCCGCGACCGTTACCGGAAGGAACTGTCCACCGCCTCGCAGCGCGCGCGGTTGCGGCAGGTGCTCGACGCGGCCGGGAAGGGCCCGATCACCCTCGTCTACGGCGCGAAGGACGAGGAGCACAACCAGGCCGTCGTGCTGCGCGACGAACTGGCACGCATGCTGACGCGCCGCTGACGGCCGTCCGCGCGCCGGCAAGCGGTCCTGCCGGGCACGAACGCGGGTTCCCCCGCATGCGCGGCCGCGCCGCGTTGCTTAGAATCCGACCAGCGCGTCGACGCCGGCGATCGGTTCGCCCGTCACTGCCGTGGCGTCGCGTCCGACCCGCTTCGGGTCCTGAGACCCGGGATCGCCGCGAGCCAAGGGAGCCGACATGCCCGCACCTTCGTCGTCCGCGAGTCGAGGCGCCGCGCAGCATCCACGCGCCTACGCCGTCCTGTTCGTGAGCACGCTCGCGTTCATGGTCTGCTTCGCGGTCTGGATGATGTTCGGGGTGATCGGCATCCCGATCCGCGAGTCGCTCGGGCTCAACAACACCGAATTCGGCCTGCTGACTTCGACGCCCGTGCTCTTCGGCGCGGCGATGCGCCTGCCGCTCGGCATCTGGACCGACCGTTACGGCGGCCGGATCGTGATGACCGCGCTCCTGCTCGTGGCCGTACCGCCGGTGTACCTGCTGAGCGAGGTGACCGCGTACTGGCAGTTCCTCGCGATCGGCTTCCTGCTCGGCATCGTGGGGGCGGCGTTCGCGGTCGGCACGCCGTACTGCGCGCGCTTCTTCCCGAAGGAGAAGCGCGGCTTCGCGATGGGCGTCTTCGGAGCCGGGACGACCGGCGCGGCGCTCAACCTGTTCGTCGCCCCGCGCGTGATCGAAGCGTACGGCTGGCCGATGGTGCCCAAGGTCTACGCGGCGGCGCTCCTCGTCACCGCCGCGGTGTTCTGGCTCGGGAGCGCTCCCGACCCCGGCGCGGGCACCGGCAAGTCCGGGCCCACGCTCCGGCAGCAGGTCGCCGTGCTGAAGGACTGGGGCGTCTGGAAGCTCTGCCAGTACTACTCGCTCGCGTTCTGCGGCTTCACGGCGCTGTCGCTGTGGATGACGCAGTAC
>DAOMBL010000506.1:0-2700 GCA_035427325.1 Casimicrobiaceae bacterium | reverse complement strand
AACTGGAAGTACAGCGGCACCGGATCGTGGTCGTTGACGAGTTCGAACGCGCCGTTCACCGGCAACGCATCGAAGGTCGCGAAGATCAGCGCATGGCGCTGCGGCGGCGGAACAGTCGGGACGTTGATCAGCTGGGTGGTTTCGGCAGTCATGGCGGTGGTGTCCATCGCGAAAGCCGCAGGCTACGCGCCGGGGCCGCGGCGCGTCCTTGACGCAGATGAAGAAAACCGCGGCTCTCAGCCCAGCGCCGCCAGCCGCTGTAGCCGCGCCCAGGCCTCGTCGACGCCGGCCTGCAACTCGGCGACGCGCGCGGCGTCGGTGTTGCGGTAGCGGCGCTGGATCGCGAGATAGTCGCCGATCGGCCGCGTCTTCGGCGCGTTGATCGTGTAGCGCGTGCCGTCCTCGACTTCGTAGAGCGGGAACGCGCCCGTCTCGACGGCCAGCCGCGCCGCCGCGAGGCCGGCGTCGTCGGCCAGGCCCCAGCCGTCGAGGCAGGGGATGAGCAGCGTCAGCATGCGAAAGCCGCGCAGCTCGCGCGCCCGCGCGACCTTGCGCCGCAGGTCGGCCATGTGGGCGGCGGTGCCCGTCGCCGCGTAGGGCACGCCGTGCGCGGCGATGATCTCGGTCAGGTTCTTCTTGCGCGAGGTCTTGCCCGCCGGCGTCGAGCCGGTGCGCGCGTACTGCGGCGTCGACGACGACTTCTGCGCGCCGGTGTTCATGTAGCCCTCGTTGTCGAGGCACACGTACAGGAAGTCCTCGTTGCGCTCGGCGGCCGACGACAGGCACTGGAAGCCGATGTCGTAGGTGCCGCCGTCGCCGGCGAGCACCAGCACCTGCGTGTCGCGCTTGCCCTGCGCGTCGAGCGCGCGGCGCAATCCCGAGGCCGCGGCCGCGCTCGACTCCAGCGTCGGCTGGTAGACCGGGATCCTCAGCGAACTCATCGGCTGCGGCCCGGCGATGATCGCCATGCACGAGGGCGGGATCACCGCCATCGTGTCCGGGCCCATCGTCGCGAGGATGTGGCGCACCGAAAGCGCCTCGATGCACCCCGGGCAGGCCGCGTGGCCTGAGCAGAGCATCGGGTCGTCGTGGAGTTCGTAACTGATCATCGCGTTCACCTCACCCAGATCGATTCGGGCCGCGGCTCGCCGGCGAGCGCCTCGCGCACGAAGGCGGCGATCCGCGCCGGCGGCACGTTCACCCCGCCGACGCCCGCGAGCAGACCGTGCACGCGCGGCGCGCCGGCCATCCCGTAGAGCGCGGCCTTGAGTTCCTGGTGCAGGATGCCGCCCGCGCCCGGCGAGTGGTTGCGGTCGAGCACGACGACGTCGCGCAGGTCCGCGAGCGCGGCGCGCAGCGCCGCGACCGGCAGCGGACGGAACAGGCGGACCTTCACGAGCCCGACGGGGACGCCGGCCTCGCGCAGCGCGTCAATCGCCTCGCGCGCCGTCCCGCACATGCTGCCCATCGCAACGACGGCGGTGCGGGCGTCGTCGCAGCGGTAGCGCTCGATCACGCCGAAAGTCCGCCCGAACCGCCCGGCCCACGCGCGGTCGGCCTCGGCGAGGAGTTCCGGCACGCGTCCCATCGCCTCCTCGATCGCCCGGCGGTGGCGGAAGAACATGTCCTGCGAGATCACGTTCCCCCAGGACTCGACCTTCGCGGTGTCGAGCTTGTGCTCGGGCGCGTACGGCGCCAGGTAGCCGTCGACGTCGACCTGCCGCGGCACCTCGACCGGCTCCAGCGCATGCGACACGTAGAACGCGTCGAGGTTGACCATCGCCGGCACGAGCACCGTCTCCGCGACGCGGAACGCCTGGATCACGCTGTCGAGCGCCTCCTGCGCGCTCTCGACGTAGAGCTGGATCCAGCCGGTGTCGCGCTGCGCGAGGCTGTCGGTCTGGTCGGGCCAGAACGCCCAGGGCGAGGCGACGGTGCGGTTGATGTTCGCGAGCACGATCGGCGCGCGCGCGCCGGCCGCGTAGTGCAGCAGCTCGTGCATCAGCAGGAGCCCCTGCGAGGCGGTCGCGGTGAACACGCGCACGCCGGCGAGCGAGGCCGGAATGCACGCCGACATCACCGAGTGCTCGGACTCCGGCGTGATGATCTCGGCGTCGAACTCGCCTGCCGCCTGGAACTCGGTCAGCTGCTCCAGCACCGGCGTCTGCGGCGTGATCGGGTAGACGGGGCAGACCTGCGGCCGCGCGAGCCGCGCGCCCCAGGCGACCGCCTGGTTCCCGGTCAGCAGCATCGTACGCGGGCGCTCGCCGTCCCTCGCGCGCGCGGAAGGTGTCGCAACGGCGGCATCCATCGCTATCTCGCCTCCTCGACCATGTCCATCGCCCCGGTCGGGCACTCCTTCACGCACAGCCCGCAGCCCTTGCAGTAGTCGCCCAGCACGCGGTAGCCGCCGTCGGCGCGCTCGATCGCGAGGTCCGGGCAGACGACGACGCAGCTGTCGCAGTGGATGCAGGTGCCGCAGGAGAAGCAGCGCGTCGTCTCGGCGAGCGCCTGCTCGATGTCGAGTCCGAGCTGCACCTCGTCGCCGGTGGAAAGCCGCTCGGCCGCGTCGAGGCTTCGCGCCGCGGCGCGCGCGAGCGGCGGCCAGGCGTGGGTCGCGATCGCCGTCGGCGGCACGATCGCCTCGCGCGCGGTGGTCCGGGGGGTCGCCGTGTGCCTCGCCCCCTCGCCCGCCGGTTC
>DAOMBL010000505.1:0-2721 GCA_035427325.1 Casimicrobiaceae bacterium | reverse complement strand
ACGATCGTCTGGAACGGCCCGGTCGGCGTGTTCGAGTTCGACGCGTTCGCGAACGGCACCCGCGAGGTCGCGCACGCCATCGCGTCGTCGCCTGCGTTCTCGATCGCCGGCGGCGGCGACACGATCGCCGCGATCCACAAGTTCGGCGTGGCGGACCGGATCGGCTACGTATCGACCGCCGGCGGCGCGTTCCTCGAATTCCTCGAGGGCCGCACGCTTCCCGCCGTCGCGGTCCTCGAAGCCCGGGCGCGGGACGCGAAACCCCGGCCGACCGCCTGAGACGCCGACCGCCTGAGACGCCGACCGCCTGAGACGCCGACCGCCTGAGACGCCACCGGCCAGGGCATCGCCCGTCGGGCCCATTCCCGTACCATCGGTTCGTCCCTCCTCCGTTCCGACCCCCGAGGCCCGATGCAGCGCGCCACCAAGATCGTCGCCACGCTGGGACCGGCCTGCTCCGATCCCGCCGTCCTCAAGCGCATGCTCGCGGCTGGCGTCGACTGCGTGCGCCTCAACTTCTCGCACGGGCACGCGTCCGACCACGTCGAGCGCGCGGCGCGCGTGCGCCGGGCCGCGAAGGAACTGGGCCGCGAGGTCGCGATCATGGCGGACCTGCAGGGCCCCAAGATCCGCATCGGCAGGTTCGAGGGCGGCCGGGCCACGATCGCCACCGGCGCGACCTTCGTGCTCGACGCGACCCGCGAACTCGGCGACGCGACCGGCGTCGGGCTCGACTACAAGGAACTGCCGCGCGACGTGTCGCCGGGCTCGATCCTGCTGCTCGACGACGGCCTGATCCGCCTCGAGGTCGAGTCGGTGCTGGGTCCGCGCATCGTCACGCGCGTCGTGCTGGGCGGCGTGCTCTCGAACAACAAGGGCATCAATCGCCTCGGCGGCGGCCTCACGGCCCCGGCGCTGACGGCGAAGGACATGGACGACATGAAGACCGCGGCGAGCCTCGAGGCCGACTACCTCGCCGTGTCGTTCCCGAAGAACAAGGAAGACATGTACATGGCGCGCCAGCTGCTGCGCGCCGCGAACGGCCGGGCGCTCCTGATCGCGAAGATCGAGCGCGCCGAGGCGATCGGCGAGCTCGAGGAGATCATCGAGGCCTCGGACGGCATCATGGTCGCGCGCGGCGACCTGGCGGTCGAGGTGGGCAACGCCGCGGTGCCCGGCCTGCAGAAGCGGATGATCCGGCTCGCGCGCGAGCGCAACAAGCTCACGATCACCGCCACGCAGATGATGGAGTCGATGGTCCACAATCCGGTACCGACGCGCGCCGAGGTCTCGGACGTCGCGAACGCGGTGCTCGACGGCACCGACGCCGTGATGCTCTCGGCGGAGACCGCCGCCGGGCACTTTCCGGTGGAGACCGTCGAGACGATGGCGCAGGTCTGCGCCGAGGCCGAGAAGAGCGACGCGGTCGTGCTGGACCGCGACTTCCTGAACCAGACGTTCACGCGCATCGACCAGTCGATCGCGATGGCGACGCTGTTCACCGCGTTCCACCTGAAGGCGAAGGTGATCGCCTCGCTCACCCAGTCGGGATCGACCGCGCTGTGGATGTCGCGCCACAACGCGGGCGTGCCGATCTACGCGCTCACGCCCGAGGTGGCGTCGCAGCGCAAGATGGCGCTCTACCGCAACGTCCAGACGCTGTACCTCGAGCAGAGCGAGGACCGCGACGCCGTGCTCCTCGCCGCCGAGGCGCTGCTCGTCGAGCGTGGCGAAGTGCGCAAGGGCGACCTGGTCGTGCTCACCATCGGCGAGCCGATGGGCAAGTCCGGCGGCACCAACACGATGAAGCTGGTCCGGGTCGGCGAACTGCGCTCGTAGCGGCGGCGCCCGCCGACCGGCTTCCCGGCGTGCGATGGCCGCCGCGTGACCGATCCCGCCCCTTCCGCCGCGCCGCCGCCGTTCGAGGCGTCGATCTCGGCCGTCTTCGCCATCGGCGTCGGCGTGCCCGTGGCGACGGGCCTCGTGTGGGCGGGCCCGGTCTTCGCGCTGTTCGTCATGCATCCGGACCGCGACGAGGCGATGCAGCGGATCGGCAAGCGCATCGGCGGCACGTTCGCGGGCGTCGGCGCGGCCTGGCTCGTGACCGCCTGGAGCCCGGGCATCGCGGTCACCGTCGCCTCGACCGTCGCGGCCGCTGCCGCGATGCCCCACGCGATGCGTCGCGGCGTGTTCGCCGGAACGCTCGCCGGGACGCTCTTCGTGCTGCTCCTGCTCGACGTCGGGCTGGAGTCGCAGGGCGGCGATCGCCCGCTCATCGTCGCGCGCCTCCTGGACACGCTCATCGGTACCGCCGCCGTCGCGATCGCCACGATCGCCCTCGATCGCTGGCGTCGACGCGCCGCCGCCGCGTCGTCCCCGGCGTCGCCGTCGGAGTAATATCGCGGTTTTCCCCGCAGCGCCTTCCGGAGTCCGCCATGCCCCTCGTCTCGATGCGCCAGCTCCTCGACCACGCGGCCGAACACGACTACGGCCTCCCCGCGTTCAACGTCAACAACCTCGAGCAGGTGCAGGCGATCATGGCCGCGGCCGCCGAGACCGACAGCCCGGTGATCATGCAGGCCTCCGCCGGCGCGCGGAAGTACGCGGGCGAGATCTTCCTGCGGCACCTGATCGAAGCCGCGGTCGAGAGCTACCCGCACATCCCGGTCGTCATGCACCAGGACCACGGCCAGTCGCCGGACGTCTGCGCGTCCGCGATCA
>DAOMBL010000504.1:0-2722 GCA_035427325.1 Casimicrobiaceae bacterium | reverse complement strand
CGGGCGTTCCTGCTGTGCACGACGCTGCGCGCGCTCGCGCAGGCGCGCGACCGGCTCGCGGGCGAACTCGCCAACCTCGGCATCGACGGCCCGTTGCTCGTGCAGGGCGAGGGGTCGAAGACCGAATTGCTGGAGCGGTTCCGACGCGCGGGGAACGCGGTGCTGCTCGGGAGCGCGAGCTTCCGGGAGGGCGTCGACGTCGCGGGCGACGCGCTGTCGGTCGTCGTGATCGACAAGCTGCCCTTCGCGCCGCCCGACGATCCGCTGCTCGCCGCCCGGCTGAAGCAATTGCGCGAGGACGGCGGCAATCCGTTCCGCGACTGGCAGCTGCCGCAGGCGGCGATCGCGCTCAAGCAGGGCGCCGGCCGGCTGATCCGCACCGAGACCGATCGCGGCGTGCTGATGATCGGCGACCCGCGCCTCGTCGACAAGCCCTACGGCAAGACGCTGTGGCGCTCGCTGCCGCCGATGAGGCGCACGCGGGAACTGGATGAGGTGCGGGCGTTCTTCGGTGTTGGCAGTTGACCGTTGTCAGTTGTCAGTGGCCGCAGCGCCTTTGGCGCCGGTACTCGCGAAGCCGATCTCCGGTCCAGGCCGCCTCGCCAGCGCGCCGTCGTTCTGCCAACTGCCAACTGTCCCCTGTCTACCACCACTGCCACCACGGCTTCGCGACCTCCGCGCCCGCGTCCATGCCCGTGTCGACACCGCTGTAGATGTCGCTGCCCCAGAACTTCCACCACGGCTTGGTCGGTACCCCGCTCAGGTAGGGGCTCTTCGGGTAGGTGCGCGCGAGGATGTCCTTCGCGTCGTCGCGCAGTTGCACCATGCCGAGCCGGTCGTAGGAGCGCCACAGGACGTCGAGCGCGTGCTCGTTCGCCGGCGTCCGCGGATAGTTGACGAGCGACTGCTGCGCCCGGCTCGCGGCCGCGACGTAGGCGCCGCGGTTGTAGTAATACCGGGCGACGTGCACCTCGTACATCGACAGGGCGTTGACGAGGTAGACCATCCGCTGCCGCGCGTCGTCCGAGTAGCGGCCGTCGGGGTACTTCGCGACGAGTTCCTTGAAGGCGGCGAACGAGTCCTTCATCGCCTTCGGATCGCGCTCCGACAGGTCGAACTCGTAGATGTAGCCGAACAGGCCCTGGTCCTCGCGGAAGTTGACGATGCCCTTCAGGTAGTACGCGTACTCGACGTTCGGATGGTTCGGGTAGGTCCGGATGAACCGGTCGAGCGCTGAAACCGCCGTTGGAACCTCGTTCGCGCGGTAGCTCGCGTACGCGCCCTCGAGCATCGCCTGTTGCGCATAGCGGCCGTAGGGATAGCGCGCCTCGAGCGACTGAAACAGCTTGACCGCGCGCGTATAATTGCCCTCCATCATCGCGTCGTGCGCATTGCGGTAGATGCGCTCCGCGGACCACCCGGCGGTCTCGTCCTTGTCGGAGGGCAGCAGTCCGCACCCCGACGCGAGCAACGCCGCGGCGAGCATGATCGCGAGCGTACGGACGAAGGCGGACATCGGTCGGGAATCGCTGCGTTGGAGAGCGACAAGTATAGCCGACCGGATCTCCGGGCCGGCCTCGTGCTGACCGTTCCGGCATCGTGCGCGGGGCAGCGGCTCGACCGCGCGCTCGCGGAACTCCTGCCCGAGCATTCGCGCAACCGGCTCAAGGGCTGGATCGAGGCCGGCCGCGTCACCGTCGACGGGGCATCGGTACCGCCGCGCCACCGTCTCGCGGGCGGCGAGCGCGTCGACGTCGGGGCGGCCGGGGACGAGGAGCCGCTCGCCGACGCGCCGCAGCCGATCGAACTCGCGATCGTGCACGAGGACCCCGCCGTGTTCGTGATCGACAAGCCGGCCGGACTCGTCGTGCACCCCGGCGCGGGCAACCGCGACGGCACGCTGCTGAACGCGCTGCTGCACCGCGACCCCGCGCTCGCCACGATTGCGCGTGCGGGCATCGTCCACCGCCTCGACAGGGACACGAGCGGACTCATGGTCGTCGCGCGCACCGCTGAGGCGCAGACCGACCTCGTGCGGCAGCTCGCTTCGCGCAGCGTGCGACGCGAGTACGTCGCGCTGGTCGCGGGCGACCTCGCGAAGCCGGTCACGATCGACGCCGCCATCGGCCGGCACCCGACTCAGCGCACGTCGATGGCCGTGGTCGAGCGGGGCAAGGAGGCGCGTACCCGCGTGACGCCGGTCGAGCGCCACGGCGCCACGACGCTCGTGCGCTGCGCGCTCGACACCGGCCGCACCCACCAGATCCGCGTGCACCTCGCCGCGATCGGCCACCCCATCGTCGGCGATCCGCTCTACGGGGCGAGGCGGGCGGCGCCCGGCGTGCCCGCGTTCGGGCGCCAGGCGCTGCACGCCCGTACGCTGGCGTTCGTCCATCCGGCGTCGCGCCGGACGCGCACTTTCGAATCACCGCTTCCCGCGGACTTCGCTTCGCTGCTCGACGCCGTGCGCGCGCGAAAGGCCGCGCGATGAGCGCACGCGATGTCCTGCGGGAGCGCCTCGCCGCGGCGGGACTCGACTGGATCGTGCCGGAGTGGGACGCGCCCGCGCAGGTCGTCGCACTGTCGACCACGCGAAGCGGCGGCACCGACGGAGCCTTCGATCCGGGCCCTTCGCGCGCGGCCGACGCGGCGAATCCGGACGCCGTCGCCGCGGACCGGGCGCGTCTCGTAGACTTCCGCTTCGATGGCCACGACGGAACGC
>DAOMBL010000503.1:0-2732 GCA_035427325.1 Casimicrobiaceae bacterium | reverse complement strand
CCGCCTCGAGGCCGCGTTCGCTCCACGATCGCGAACACGGGCATCCATTCGTTCGGGGGAAGTGTCATTTCGCGATCCCGCGTCCATGCAGAGTGCGTGCGCCGTTGGAACGCATGATCGCGCGGGCGCACCGCGCCGGGAGGCGACGATTCCGCACCGGCGCGCCCGAGAATTCGTCGACGGCCTGTCGAGCGGACAGCCGCGACGCCGGTCGTGCCGGCCCGGAGGCCGACCCGCGGGGAGCGGTGGCGCCCTCCTTCGGGCGCGATGTTCCCGACTACGCCGACAGCAGGTCGGCGAGCGCGCAGGCCACGACCGCCGTCGCGCGGCGCAGGTCGTCGAGGACGAGATTCTCGTCGGCGCGCTTCGCATTCGCCTCGAGGATCGTGCGGGGCCCGGCACCGTACATGACGATCGGCACGCCGTGCTCGCCGTACAGGCGCGCGTCGGCGTAGAGCGGCACGCCCACCGCGGGAATCGGCACGCCGAAGAGGCGCTCGGCGTGGCGGCGCAATGCGCCGACGAGCCGCTCGTGCCCGGGCCGCGGTTCGAGCGCCCGCGCGAGGAGGGGCCTGCGGACGTCGACGCGCACGCCCGGATGCGCGCGCGCGATCGCCTCGATCCTCGCGCGGAGCGCCTCCTCGACCCGGTCGGGGGATTCCTCGGGAATCATGCGCCGGTCGAGCTTCAGCACCACCCGGTCGGGCACGACGTTCGTGTTGATGCCGCCCTCGATGCGCCCGACGACGAGCGTCGGCGAGTCGATGCCCGGGACCTTCGACTTCACCGCGTCGAGACGGTCGGCCTCCGCGTAGAGTCCGTCGAGGATCGCGGTCGCCGCGCGCAGTGCGTCCACGCCGGTCTTCGGCATCGAGCCGTGCGCCGCCTTGCCGTGCACCGTCACCTCGAGTTGCAGGCAGCCGTTGTGCGCGGTGACGATCGCGTAGCTGAACGAGGCCGCGATCGCGTAGTCGGGCTTCGTGAGACTGTGCGACAGCAGCCAGCCCGGACCCGCCAACCCCCCGAACTCCTCGTCGTAGGTGAAATGCAGCTCGACGGTCCCGCACAACTTCGCGCCGCCCCGCTCCGCCGCGCGCAGCGCCTCCAGCGCGAACGTGTAGCTCGCGATGTCGGACTTCGACACCGCCACCCCGCGCGCGTACATGCGTCCCTCCTCGACGACGCCCTCGTAGGGCGGTCTCGTCCAGCCTTCGCCGGGGGGCACGACGTCGCCGTGCGCGTTCAGCGCGATCGTCGGGCCGCCGTCGCCGAAGCGTTGCCGCACGATCAGGTTCACGACGCTCGCCATGCCGTAGTCGCGCAGGAACGACGCCGGCACCGGGTGGCGTTCGACCGCGAACCCGAGCCCCTCCAGGAGTTCCGCGGCCCTCGCGGCCGCGGGAGCGTTGTCCCCCGGCGGCGTGTCCGACGGCACGCGAACGATCTCGCGCAGGAAGGCGACCTGCCGTGCGTGATGCGCGTCGACGTGAGCGACGAGCGCGGCATGAATCGCATCCGAACCGGCCGTCGTCGAAGTCCCGCGCGGATCGGTCATCGCGGTTCGGGCACGAAGTGTTCGAGGAAATCGAGCAACACGGCCGTCGCGATCTCGGCGTCCCCGGCGGTCATCGTCTCGTCGGGATGGTGGCTGATGCCCCCCGCTCCGCAGCGCACGAACAGCATCGCGATCGGACACACCGGCGGGAACACCATCGCGTCGTGGCCGGCGCCGGAGGCCAGTCGCCGCACCGGCACCTTCTGGCGCGCGATCGAGGCCGCGAGGGCGTCCTGGAGCGCGGTGTCGCAGGGCGCGGCGGGAAGCTCGTAGAACGCGTCGACGTCGACCTCGACGCGCCGGCGCGCGGCGATCGTCGCGAAAGCCTCGCGCATCGCCGAGGGTGCGTCGCGGCGCGCGTCGTCGGAGGCCGAGCGCAGGTCGACGGTGAACGACACTTCCTGCGGAATGACGTTGATCGCGCCCGGGGAAACCGACATGACACCGACGGTCCCGACGAGCGCGGCGCCGTCGCGGCCAAGCGAGGACGCGATGCGCTCGACCGCGAGCGCCATCTCCGCGGCCGCGGCGAGGGCGTCGCGCCGCGCGCCCATCGGCACCGTGCCCGCATGTCCGGCGAGTCCGACGACCTTCACGCGTATCCGGCTGCCGCCCGCGATCGCGGTGACGATCCCGACGGGCAGGCCGGCGTCGAGCAGCACCGGTCCCTGCTCGATGTGCGATTCGACGTAGGCGACGACGTTGCGGTCGCGCCGGTCGAGGCCGCGCCAGCCGTCCGGATCGCTCCCGAAGGCGACCAGCGCGTCGCGGAGCGTGACGCCGTCCGGATCGGTCGCGTCGAGCCAGGCGGGGTCGAAGCCGCCGGCCATCGCCTTGCTGCCGAGGAGCGTCACGCCGAACCGGACGCCCTCCTCGTCGCCGAACGCCGCGATCTCCAGCGTGAACGGAAGGCGCCTGCCGCGCGCGGCGAGGTCCCTGACGCACGCGATCGCGGTCAGGATGCCGAAGAGGCCGTCGTACCGGCCGGCGTTGCGCACGCTGTCCATGTGCGAGCCGGTCATGACGACCGGCGCGTCGGGCGCCTCGGCGCGGTAGCGCCCGATGGCGTTGCCGAGAGCGTCGAATCCCGCCTCCATGCCGGCGTCGCGCATGAGCCCGAGCAGGAAGTTGCCGGCCTGCCGGTGCTGCGGCGTCAGGTAGCGACGCGTGATGCGCG
>DAOMBL010000502.1:0-2744 GCA_035427325.1 Casimicrobiaceae bacterium | reverse complement strand
ACCAAGCCCCTCCGCAAGAACGCACCCGGACCACCACCGCGGAGGGGAAACACCGGTGCGCGAAGCTGCTCCACGTTGAACCGGGTGGCAGTGGCCAACTGACGAACAGCGGAGGATCCGAGCGTTGAAAGGTGTGTCAGGTCGCCATGTTGAACGTAGCGCGCGAACGGGCTGTCGCCCGACGGAACACGCGCCACCAGGCGCCCACCGACCTTCATGGTGTCGCGGACCGCCCGCAGCAGGTCCGTCAGTTGCGGAATCTCGAGGTGCTCGAATACGTCGAACGCAATGACGACGTCGACCGAGCCGATGGCGGCGATGGCACTCAACGGCACGTCGTCCCCGTGGACGTCGAAGCCTTTCTCCCGCCCACATTGCACCAACGCCGGAATGGCTTCGACACCCAAGTAGGCGGCGCCGCTGCGCACCGCCCACCCCGCGAACGCCCCATTGCCGTACCCGATCTCAAGGACCCGCATTCCGGCATGCAGCGGCACGCCGCAACGGCGCAGCTCGGCCGCGAAGTATGCGCTCTCCGATCGACCACATGCACCGAAATCCGCCGCAGTCCATCCTTTCCAGTCCGGGTAACAGGCGTGCGTCACCGGTTCTCCGGAGCGTGCGGGGGGCGTCGATGCAACCGGGTACCGATGACGTCGACGATCTCCCGGGCACGAGAAGGGATCGAGTACGCAGGCACCGCGCGAGCATGCGCGCGCGCCGCCATGTCCCGACGGTGGGACTCGAGCGGGAGATACTTGCCGATGAGCTCCGCCAACTCCTCAGCGTCGTCCCACATCGGCACTTCTGATTGCTCGTCGTAGATCGTGCGAACGTAGGCTGTTCTACGATGCAGGAAGAAGCAACCCGCCGCAGCTAGTTCGTAGGTCCGCGTCGTATCCTCGTCTCCCGGTTGCGGCTTGCCTGAGATCACCACTTCGCGATTGACCGGCGCAATCACGATCTTTCCTCGTCGAACGAATTCACCGTAGGCTTTGCCTTGCACGGCTTCCGCAAATCGCCACGACCTTGGGAAATCTCTTGCGCGCGCGAGCCAGCCCGGACCCGCGATGCCTGCTCGCAGCCGCTGACCGACAGGGTGTCTGACGAGCCGCAGCAACAGGTCGTGATACTGCGGCCGCCAGCCCGAAACCATGACGGCGTCGAAGTCCTGCGCGTCCACATTGGGCATCTCGCGCCAGAAATGTACCGATGGATCGTAGCCGTGCGGCACGAACACACATTCGTTGCGATAGCCGTAGACACCCTCCCAGCCGGCAGGATGAAAGGGCTTCGTGGAGACCACCAGGTCGTACTCGCCGATGGCGTCGCGCAAATCACCGCCGTACGCGTGGGGCGAATAGTCGGGGAACACATTGACAGTGAACGCACCCGCGCGATTTGCGTTTCGCACCGTCTCCGCCGTGACTCCGCTTCCCTTGTACACCATCAGGACGTCGGGGCGCACTCTTGCAAGCCGCGAGCGTATTTCAGCCTCCAGTTCGGCGCGCTGCCACCGGTACAACAAGCGACTCATACCGCGAACCACCAAAGATCGTCCCTTGGGGAAATAGAGATCCTCGCCAATGTCGTCAACGTAAAGCGACGGATTCGCGCAGAGCGCCTCCCGGAGCGAACGGGCCGAGGAGCCCATCCAGGTTTCACCTACAAAGACGATCCTCATTGCACCGGTGCTACTTCACTTCCGATAACGGAAGCGGCGGATTCGCCGTCGCGTTCGTGCAGGTGGCAATGACTTGCGCAGGCGCAACACCAAATTGCATTGTCGACCGCCCCTGAGCCTGCAGCGCGTCCTGACTTCGGAATCATCATGCAAGTCTCGGCGCCTGGCGGCGCGTGGAACTGGCAACGGAGGAGATCAACGTTAGTGCAAGAATCGGATACAGCATGAACACGAACGCGCCGACATAGTCCGCGACAAAGTCACCATCGATGCGGAATGCGATATAAAGTCCCAGCATGCAAAACGGGGTCAACAGCACCGCGTTCGCTGAAACGATCGCGCGCGCGATCGACGATGTTTGCGCAACGATCCAGCCGCAAATGATGCTGGCAAGCACGAGGCCCCACCAACCGCCGTGATAATAGCCGCTGGCGAAAATACCCTGCCCGGTAGACGATGTCCCCTCGCGCCCGATGATCTTGTCATTGAATTCCCGCCCGGTTCTGGTCATCTCAGGCTTGTCCGTAGCCACGAAGCGAGGGATGAATGCCCACCCAATCAATTCGAAACCGTCGCCCCCCTGCCCCGCGTCCCGCAGATCGAGTGCCGCGACTTGGGGAACGGTATACGCGAGTCGCGCCCACGAACCATATCGTTCCGATTCGGAGGGATTCATCATCGTTGCCCAATCCGCCCGAACAAGTTCCCATCGCTCCTGCAAGCTCCTGATACCTTCATGGGCCGTTGCATACCTTCCCGAGAGGACAAAGCTCCCCATGGATAAATACATGGCCACGATCACAGCCAGCCCAACTGGAACCACCCACCGCGAGCCAAATCGCAATGACAATCCCGCGGTAAACGCCCCGATGGCGACGAGCACCTCCGTCTTGTTGAATTGGAGCGTTCCGCCGACTATCAGTAACAATGTAAGAACTGCACCGCACGCTCGCAACCACCGCTCTCCACGGCCGCGGTATGCAGCGGCCAGCATCATCGCCGCTAGCGAGAGTTTTCCGAGGGCGCGCAAAATTCCCGGAACGACCCCGTCGATGAGGCC
>DAOMBL010000501.1:0-2757 GCA_035427325.1 Casimicrobiaceae bacterium | reverse complement strand
ACCTGACCGGCGAGTTCGGCCGCCGACAGCCCTTCCGGGTGCGCCGCCAGCGCGCGCAGCACCGCGAGGCCGCGGCTCAGCGCCGGGGTGCCGGCGTCCATTTCCCCGCGCCGGGGGGCGTGCTAGAGTCTCTCATGCGAGACATCATATCTCATATTTGAGACTCCACAACCCCCACGGTGCGAAGACCGCCGATGCGCGAAACCGACCTGCCTCCCTCCGACGTCCCGGCGATGATTCGCGTGGACCGACTCATCGCACGCCACGAGCCGCCGCCCCCGGTGCCGCTCGCGCTCCCGGTGCCCGAACTCGTCGCCCGTTACGAGCGTCTCCACGCCGCGAACGTCAGCGACGTGCTGCGCGAGTACGGCATCCTCGACTGCGCGTTCCCCGGCACGCTCCAGGCGCTCCGCGGCGACCGCACGGTCGCCGGGATCGCCTACACGGTGAAGAGCAGTCCGAACACGCGCATCACCGGGGAGATGACGATCCGCGGCCGGATGCTCGACGGACTCGCCGCGAACGACTTCGTCGTCTGGGACACCTCGGGCGACACGCACGGCACGATGTGGGGCGGCGTGATGACCGCGACCGTCGTCGGCAAGGGGGAGCGGGGCGCGATCGTCGACGGCGGCATCCACGACTTCGCGCAGATCCTCGCGAAGGACTTCGCCGTCGACTACCGCTACCGGAGCCCGAGCGGGAGCCTCGGCCGCTGCCAGATCACGCACTACCAGATCCCGGTGCGGATCGGCGAGGCGTTCGTGCGTCCGGGCGACGTCATCGTCGCGGATCTCGACGGCGCGGTCTGCGTGCCGCGGGAACTCGCGATCGACGTGCTCGTGCGCGCCGAGGAGATCGCCGGCAACGAGGAACGCATCTTCGGCTGGGTCGACGAAGGCCGGTCGATCGCCGAGATCACGCAGAAGGGCGGCTATTTCTAGGGAGTCGCCGGGCGAAGCCCGCCGCCGATCCGGGCGCACCGACATCGCCGAATCCGAAGGAGGACGACATGAACGCCACGACACCCGCGCTTCGACGCCGGGCCGTCCGACTCATCGCCATTGCGGCCTTCGCGGCGACGCTGCCCACCGCGCCCATCGCGAGCGCGCAGTCGTCCGCCTGGCCGGACAAGCCGATCCGGCTCCTGGTCGGCTTTCCTGCGGGCGGCGCGTCCGACGTGATGGCCCGGTTCGTCGCCGAGCGACTCGGCACGGCGCTGGGGCAGGCGATCGTCGTCGAGAACAAGCCCGGGGCGGCCGGGACGCTCGCCGCGTCGCTCGTCGCGAAGGCGCCGCCGGACGGCTACACGCTGGTGCTGGCGTCGCCCTCCGCGGTCACCCTCGCCCCGACCACGATGGCGGGCAAGATCAGCTACGACCCGGTGAAGGATCTCGCGCCGATCTCCCAGGTCAACCGCTATCCGCTGATCCTGCTCGCGACTCCTTCGCTCGGCGTGAAATCCTTCGCCGAGTTCCTCGCGAAGGCGCGCGCGAACCCGGGCAGGATCAACTTCGGGTCGTTCGGGCCGAACACGAGCGGCGGCCTCGCCACCGAGATGGTCAAGCTGATGGGGAAGCTCGACGTGCTCCACGTGCCGTTCAACGGCGGCGCCCCGCTCAACCAGGCGCTGCTCGGAGGCACGGTCGATCTCGGGTTCGACGTGATGGTGACCGGGCTTCCGAACGCGAAATCCGGGAGGCTCGTGCCGCTCGCGGTCTCGAGCGCGAAGCGGACCTCGCTCGCGCCGGAACTGCCGACCGTCGGCGAGTTCCTCCCGGGATTCGAGGCCGACAGCTGGACCGGACTGATGGCGCCCGCGGGCACGCCGCCCGCGATCATCGCGCGCATCCAGCAGGAACTCGCGAAGATGGTCGCCTCGACCGAGGTCCGCGACCGCTTTGCGACGATGGGCGCCGAAGGCGTCGGCTCGACGCCCGCCGAGTTCGCGGCGATGCTCGCGAACGAGACCGCGCGCTACGCACGCCTCGTGAAGGAAGCGAACCTCAAACTCGAGTGAGCGGCCGCGCGGCGCGTCAGGGCCGGCGCGCCATCCCGCCGGCCACGGGGGCACCGAGCGCGGCGTGCCGCTCGTCCTTCGGGAGCGCCGCGATCTCGCGCACGCGCGCGTAGAAGCGCGGCAGGTCGCCGTCCTCGCGCGCGAGCAACGCGCGAAAGCCGGGCAGCAGCGCCGTGTACAGGCCGATCGACGCGAGGCTCGCGTTGTTCGGTCCGGCCCCGCCGTCTCCGGCGAACCAGCGGTCGTAGCCCGCGAGCGCCGGTTCCCCCGACCGCGCCCGGCTCCAGGCCGCGCGCAGCCCGGCGAGGATCGAACGCTTGGCCTCGCGCTTCGCCTCCTCCGCGAGATCGCTCGCGTACACCGCCGCGAGTTCGTGGCGCGCGTCGCCGATCAGCGAGCGGAATGCCGCGCGCTGACGTTCGGAGCGTTCGCGTTCGTCGGCGAGCCACGCCGCCTCGGCGGGCGGCCGGGACGCGATCCAGCGGTCGAGGCCGGCTTCCTCCACGGCCGTCGCGAACGACTCGTTGAACATCGTGTCGCCCGGCACGTAGACGAGCTGGTGCGCGAGTTCGTGGAAGACGAGGCGCGCGAGTTCGACGTCCGGGTAGCGGATGAACGACGAGAGCAGCGGATCGTCGAACCAGCCCAGCGTCGAGTAGGCCGGCACGCCGCCGACGTGGACGTCGAGGCCCTGCGCGGCGAGCCGCGCGGCCTCGGAGCGCGCATCCGCTTCCCGG
>DAOMBL010000500.1:0-2757 GCA_035427325.1 Casimicrobiaceae bacterium | reverse complement strand
GACGGTCGCGAGTCGGGAATGGACGAATGCCGGGCGGCGCATGGGAAGCCTCCGTGGGTTCACCGGGGCATTCAACCCCGAAGCCTCCCGTCCTGTCCACTCCGGGCCTCCGGACGGTCGGTCGAGCCGGGACGAAATGCAACAGGGCCGCCACCCCCGCTGCGGATCCGGCGCGCAATCGCACCTCGCCTGCCTTCCCGCGGCCAGGCGGCACCCGCCGGTCACGTGGGCGGGCCGCAGTGTTGCGCCAACGATGCGTACGCGTCGGCGGTGTCCACTTCCGCATTGCGCACGGCGAGTTCGTCGCGCGCGCGCGCCATGAAGGCGTCGAGCCAGTCGCGAAGTTCGGACTCGAGCGCCGCCTGCAGCGCCGGCATCGTCGTGCCTCGTCGCGGCGCGCCGCCGTAGCGTGCGCCGAGATCCCGGGCAAGCCTGCGGGTGGCCTCGTCGGCGTAGGCCTCGAACACCGCGACGTGCTGGCGCTCGTGCGCGAGGATGAGCGGTTCGGCGCACGGATCGTGCGCGTATTCGCGCGCCACGTAGATGGTCATCCCGGATAGCTCGACTTCGACGCGAACCCGCGCCGGAGCACACGCGCGCCCGCCGCGCGCGTCCTCGAGGCCCTCGAGGTCGATCGATGTCCGGTAGCCGAAGGTCGCCTGCGTGAGCCCGACGACGCGATGGCCGGGCGACGTGTTCCGGCCGAGGCGGCCGAGGTCGTCCTGCGGGCGCGACCGGTCGACCGTCGCGCCGTGGGGCAACAGGACCACCTCCACGGCTCCAGGAGGGAGCTTCGCGCAGGTTGCGTCGAAGCGCCCGGCCGCGGCGGCATCGGCGAAGCTCCGGACGCGGTCGCAGCCCGGGACGAGCGCGAGGACGGCGGCGAGCACGGGAATTGCTGCAATCCGCATGCCCGGATGTTAGCGTCCTGTCCGGGGTGATCCCCGAGGGAACTCGGGCACGGGTTGGGTAATCGCGTCGCCACCGGCCGGACCGAACGTCGCGTCGTCCGCGGCGACCGGGTCCGCGCGGGGCGTCGGCCCTGGCGCTCCTGCGGGAACGTCGGGGTCCGTCACACCCGGGGATTCCCGGTGTCCTCCGGAACCGGTCATGCACGCATCGCAAAGGCCGATGCGCGAACCGTCGACCGGCGGCTCCCGTCCGACCGGCGGCATTGCGCAACGACTGATGACAATGTCATAGTGGGGAGGCGCTCGTTCCGTCGAGCGCATCCGTGTCGATGGCACTCAAGAACGTCCGACAGACCTGCTCGATCTGCGGCCAGCCCGCGCCGGTCGGGGGGCGACTGTGCACGGCCTGCCGCGCGGCACTCAAGCGCGCGCGGGATACGACCGTGTCCGAAGCCATTGCTCCTCCTCGGACAGCGCGCAAACTGCCGCGCTTCCCGGTGACGGCAGCCGCCGCGCCCGTCGACGCCCCTGCGACGACGAAGGCACGGAGCGGACCGCGTCTCAGCTGGGCGATCGGCGCCGCCTGCCTGGTGGCCGTCGGGATCGTCTGGTTCATTCATTCGCATGACGAGGCGGGCGCCGCGGCATCGCGCGCTCCCGATGCCGAGCGCCAGGACGCGGCGGAAGCGGTTCCCGGCGAGGCCGACGATGTCCCGGTGCCGATGACGCCGCTCGCCGTTGCCGTCCCGGACGCGGGCCGACCGCAGGCCCCCGCGTCGCGGGAACGCCTGGATCCGCGAACGATGCCGTCGAGCATCGCGGTGCCACGGCCCGCCGCCAAGGCGCCGCCGGCCCCGCCGCCGGAGCCGCCTCCCGACGTGGCACCGGTTCCGGAACTCCCGCCGCCGATGCCTCCCCGTGAAGTCGTCGCCCAGGCTCCGCCGCCGAAGCCGCCGCCCGATCGCTGGCAGCAACTGGCAGCGAAGATCGAGCAGTGCCAGGGCAACGTGTTCGTGCGGACCTACTGCCAGGAGTCGCTCCGCATCGAGCACTGCGAGGGCTATTGGGGCCGCGTGGCGCCGTGCCCGGCCAAGGCCGAGCGCCTGTACGGAAACTGACGCCTGTCCGCGGTCTGTCGCGGGTGCGCGGCGCCCGGCTCTACGTCGGGTCGACGTTCCGGAAGCCGTCGCAGGCCTTCCGCCTGCCGATGAGCCAGGGCACCGAGCGTCCGATGAGCACCAGATGGCGCCAGAGCCTCGCTCCCAGTCCGAGGCGGACCTGCGTATCGCCGCGCGGGTCGAGTTGTTCGAGGTCGACGTACCAGGTGTCCGCCGGACCGAGATCGTCGAGTTCGAGCACGAGCGGCGTGGCGATCGCGGCCGCCGAGGCGTCGACACGCCGATAGAACGGCTCGGTCATCAGCAGGTACTCGGCGAGGGGGACGCGGTTCTTGAGCATCCGGTGGACGACGATCACGTCGACGCCGGCGAGTTCGGTCAGGTGCTTGACCTTGCGCACCGCGACTTCGCCGAGGTGCCCGACCACCTTGATGCGCAGCCTGCCGGCCTGCCGGCATCCGTCGCAGGGGCACAGCGTGTTCATCGCGAGATCCGCGGCGCGCCTGCGAAACGCGTCGTGGATCGCCGCGACGCGTGCGGTGATCCACGCCGGATCCGCGTCGCCGTCGTCGGCGAGCGGCAGGTAGAAGAACGCGGCGTCCCCTTCGAGTTTCGCGAGTTTCCAGCGCGGGCCGGCCGCGTCGATCACCGTCTCGAGCAGGTTCGAGACGATCTCGTGCGCGTGGACGAGGCTCATCGTGTGGAACTTCATGAACCTCGTGTAGCCG
>DAOMBL010000499.1:0-2767 GCA_035427325.1 Casimicrobiaceae bacterium | reverse complement strand
CGGCATGGGGGCGAGCAGGCGAACATCGAACGCGCCCAGCAGGGAGCCGAGGCCCGCGAAGATCGCGGCCACCGCGGCCAGCGTGAACGCGACGCCGAACCCCAGCGTCATCGCCGCGAGCATGGCCACGAGCAAGGCGATGCTCAGCGCTTCGCCGACCCCGATCATCCGTTGTCCTCGGAGCGCAGTGCCGTCCACGAGCGGATTCCGAGCGCGATGCCCTGGATCAGCAGCAACGTGGACATCACGATGATCATGGCCTTGAGCAGGTAGAGGGCGGGCATGCCATCGGGCATGCCCGAGCGCTCCCCGGTCGCCCACGAACTCGCGAGCCACGGCCACGCCAGCCAGGCGTTGAGCACCGCCCACGGAGCGACCATCAGCGCGGCGCCCGCCAGGTCGACCCGCGCCTTGCCGCGCCTCGACAGGCGCGCGTAGACGAGGTCGACGCGAACGTGCTTGTCGTGCTTGAGGGCATACCCGGCGCAACCGGTGAACACGATCGCGTTCAGCCAGACGTAGAGTTCCTGCATCCAGATGAATCCGGTGTCGAACACGTAGCGCAGGACGACGACGGCGAAGCAGACCAGGACGCAGGCGAGCGTGAGCCAGGACAGCGCCCGGCCCGCCGCCTCGCCGACGCGCTCGAGCGCGTCGGCGGTCCTGGCCAGGCCGGTCCCGGGCTGCGCGGCGGCCATCAGAGGCGGCGCATCTGCCAGACGGCGCCGGGCATGAGCAGTCCGCGCGGCAGGACCTTCTTCTGGAACGACGCGTAGGACTCGTAGACCTTCTTCGACATCGGATCGTCGGCGACCGCGGCGGGGATGATCTCGATGGCGGCCTTCTGCATCGCGCGAAGGATGTCGTCGGGAAACGTCCGAAGCTGCACGCCGTTCTTGCCGGTCAACTGCTCGAGGGCGTCGGGATCGTTCGCGAGCACCTCGGACTCCGAGTGCAGCAGTTCGGCGTGCGCGGCGAGCGTGATCAGCGCCTGGTCGGCGGGGGAGAGGCTCTCCCACACCTTCTTGTTGAACATCAGCTCCAGCGTGTGGCCGGGTTCGTGGAATCCCGGGCTGTAGTAGTACTTCGCCACCTTGTAGAGCCCGTAGCCCATGTCGAACCAGGGCGTGGCGAGTTCCGCCGCATCGAGCGCGCCCGACTGGAGCGCCGGGAACACTTCGCCCAGCGGCATCAGGACGGGCGTCGCGCCGAGGGCCTTCATGATCTCGCCGCCGAAACCGGGGTACCGGGCTTTCAGGCCCTTCATGTCGGCGAGTCCACGCACCTCCTTCCGGTACCAGCCGCCCATCTGGGCACCGGTCTGGCTGAGCGGCAGCGACTTGAGTCCGTACCCGGCGTTGAGTTCGTCCCAGAGCTTCTGTCCGCCGCCCCAGTTGAGCCAGGCGAAGTGCTCCATCGGCAGCATGCCGAACGGCACCGTGGAGAAGAAGTTGTAGGCCTTCGACTTCCCGGTCCAGTAGTAGCCGGTCCCGTTGGCGCAGTCGACCGCGCCCGACGCGACGGCGTCGAACATGCCGAGGACGGGAACGAGTTCGTTCGCGCCGTAGATGCGGAACGTGATGCGGCCGTCGGTCGCCTTGGTGACGTTCTGGGCGAAGCGTTCGATCGCGGTTCCGTTCCCCGGCGAGTGGCGAGGCCACCCGAGCACCATCTTGAGTTCGCGTTTCCCCTGGGCGATCGCCGGCGCCGCGCACGCCATCGCGCCCAATGCGGTTCCCGACTTCAGCCACTCGCGCCTGCCGTAGTTCATCGCGTTCCTCCTCGTTGTCGTGGCGCACCGCGACGACGGTCCGCCTTCGTGCCCCGCTTGTCCGAAGGGGCGCTTCGCGCCCCGAGAAATGCCGACCAGTAGCCACCCGCCGCCCGCAGGTGCGCCGCGACCGCCTTGCGCGCGGCGGTCACGCGTCCCGACGCGACTGCGTCCCGGATCTGCTGGTGATCGCGGATCGATCGGCGACAGACCTCCGGATCGGCGAAGACCAGTTCCCGCAGGGCGCGTGTCGCGAGGTAGCACGAGTTCGCGGCGCGCAGCAGGAACTGGTTGTGGGTGGCAGCCACGAGCGCCAGGTGGAAGTCCGCGCTGGGCTTCGCGATCGACTGTCCGCGCCGGAAGCGGTCGCGGCACTCCGCCATGCAGGCGTCCATCCGCGCGATGTCCTCGGGCGTCCGCCGGGCACAGGCGAGCACCGCCGCGTGCGACTCGAGGATCGTGCGGAACTCGTTCAGCTGGTCCGCCTCCAGCCCCTCGACGGGCAGGCCGAGGTCGGCCTTGAGGACCGCGGCATCGACGCTCGCGACGCTCGACTCCGCGCAGAGGTAGATGCCCGACCGGGGCCTGCGCTCGACGACGCGCATGGCCTCGAGCGCAGCCAGCGTCTCGCGCATCATCGCGCGCGTCACGCCGCAGCGCTCGGCGAGCAGCCGTTCGGAGGGCAGGCGCTCCCCGGGCTCGAGTCGCCGCTCGCGGATGTACGCGAGCACCTGGACGGTGGGGGAGCCTGCGGCATTCGCGCTGAGGCGCGGCGGTACCGGAGATTGATGCCGGGGCGAAGCTGGGCGGGGAGGGCGCATCTGGTAGTACCAGTTTGGTCGTGCCAATCTAGGCGGACGATGCGCGGATGACCTTGACATGCGTCAAGCCGTCGCCGCGCCTTCGACATCGCCGGCGCCATGCCGTGGGTCGGGCTTCAGCCCGACATCAGGTATCAGGAATCAGGACACAGAGGACCGTCGCGCCGGCGCTTCC
>DAOMBL010000498.1:0-2772 GCA_035427325.1 Casimicrobiaceae bacterium | reverse complement strand
CACAAACCCCGTCGGGCCCGTCCCACGGAGCTGCGCGAATGGGCTCGAATCCCGTCGGGCTGAAGCCCGACCCACAGCGGGGTTGCCGCACCCCGTCGGGCTGAAGCCCGACCCACAGCGGAGAGGCCGTGGGTCGGCCTTCAGGCCGACGCACCTCATCCGCATCGCCACCGACCCCGTCGGGCTGAAGCCCGACCCACAGGACGATCGGATTGTCGGGCTGAAGCCCGACCCACAGCGGAGAGGTCGTGGGTCGGCCTTCAGGCCGACGCACTTCATCCGCATCGCCACCGACCCCGTCGGGCTGAAGCCCGACCCATAGGCGATGCGAGGCCTCGCGTCGGGCCGACGCCCGGCCCACGCGACATCGCGGAGGGAAAGAAAATGCGCCCCGCCGGTCACCCGGCGAGGCGCGAGCGCCGCATCGATCAGGAGGAGGAGATCGACACGGGGAGGATCATCACCTGACCCCTACGTCGGGTCGAGGTGGCCGGCAATCAAGCCCGGCGCATCGTCACGGCATCGCGACGCATCGCATGCGCCGCCCCTCGCATACGAGAAGCGAACGGGCGACTCCGGAGCCGCCTTCGCGCAATGCGATCCAGCGGCATCATCCCCCGCTGCGACGGGCCCGAACGACTCTGGGGGTGCGTCCGGGCGCGCCGAGGGGAGAACGATGCGTTATGCCGACTTGCGGCCCTTCGCGGCGGCCTTGGTCGCGTTGGCGGCCGCGGCGCGGACGCTCGCGTCAGCCAGGTTCACGACCTGCTTGGTCGCCTTCTGGAACTGGTCGAACGCAGCCGTCGAGGCGGCGAACGTCGACTTGAGCGCGTTGACCGCGACGTCCGAGCCGGCCGGCGCCGACTTGCTCGCCTTGTCGACGATGGCGGCGACGCCCTTCGTGTAGCTCGCCCACGACTCCTCGGCGATCGACGCGTACTCGGCCTGCGCTTCCGACGCGAGGTCGTACAGGTTGCGCGAGTACGACAGCGCGGACTGGACGCCCGATTCCGCGTACTTCGCGCGGATCGCGAACAGCTGCTGCACGTCCGTCACGGACGCAGCGGCCTGCGCGCCTTCGACGCCCTGCGCGAGCGCAGCCTTGGCGGCGTTGAGGTTGAGATTGAACAGCTTCTCCGCGTTCTCGATCGAGAGCGCGGCCAGCTTGGTCGCGTTGGCGACGTTGACCTTGTTGAATTCGGCGAATTGCTCGGTTGCGTTGACCATGTTTTCCTCGCTTGGCTGATCGGGGGGACGACGGGTTGGGTATCGTGCCTCGCCCCGGTGGCCCGGCTCCCTTCTGGGGATCCTCGGGCGGCCGGTTTGCTGCACCGCACAAACCGAGTATAGGGACGGGAAACCCCCAAGTCAAGGGTTTTTTTGTGCGACGCATCAATCTCCGCACCGCGCCCGGCAGATGGCGCGCAAACAACAGACGAATCAATGGGTTATAATGGCAAACCCCAATCTGGAGGCGGCGATGAGCGCTCCGATCCGCACGATCAAGAAGTATCCGAACCGCCGGCTCTACGACACGGCCAACAGCGGCTACATCACGCTCGCGGACGTGAAGCAGATGGTGCTCGAGCAGATCGACTTCCAGGTCGTCGACGCGAAGTCGGGCGAGGACCTCACGCGCTCGATCCTGCTGCAGATCATCCTCGAGGAGGAGTCGGGCGGCCTGCCGATGTTCAGCTCCGAGATGCTGACGCAGATGATCCGCTTCTACGGCACCGCCCAGCAGACGATGATGGGCCAGTACATGGAGCAGAACGTCAAGGCGTTCCTCTCGATCCAGAAGAAGCTGCAGGACCAGGCGAAGCAGGTCTACGGCGACAAGATGATGCTGACGCCCGACCTGTGGAAGCAGTTCATGCAGATGCAGGCGCCCGCGATGCAGGGGATGCTCGGCAACTACCTCGAGCAGAGCGCGAAGCTCTTCATGGACATGCAGCAGCGCATGCAGGACCAGACGCGCGGCATGTTCTCGGCGTTCCCGTTCCCCGGATTCCCGCAGCCTTCCGGCGGCGACGAGGACAAGAAGCGCTAGACGGTTCGCGGATGACGCCTTGTGCGCCGCGGTTGTTGCGGCGCACGCCGGCAATTCCTCGCACCGCACCATGAGCGCGCCCCGCGCCCGACCGCCCGCGCCGCCGCGCGTCGGATTCGTGTCGCTCGGCTGCCCGAAGGCGCTCGTCGACAGCGAGCAGATCCTCACCGGTCTGCGCGCCGAAGGCTACGCGATCGCGCCGACCTACGAGGGCGCCGACCTCGTCGTCGTCAATACCTGCGGCTTCATCGATTCGGCGGTCGCGGAATCGCTCGACGCCATCGGCGAGGCGCTCGCCGAGAACGGCAAGGTGATCGTCACCGGCTGCCTGGGCGCGAAGGACGGCGGCGCGTTCGTCCGCGAGGCGCATCCGAAGGTGCTCGCGGTCACCGGACCCCAGGCGACCGCGGAAGTGCTCGGCGCGGTCCACGCGCACCTGCCCCGCCCGCACGATCCCTACACCGACCTCGTGCCGCCGCAGGGCATCCGGCTCACGCCGACGCATTACGCCTACCTGAAGATCAGCGAGGGCTGCAACCACCGCTGCACGTTCTGCATCATCCCGAGCCTGCGCGGCGACCTCGTCTCGCGTCCGGTGGACGAGGTGCTGGTCGAGGCGGAAAAGCTCGTCAAGGGCGGCGTCAAGGAGCTGCTGGTGGTGTCGCAGGACACCAGTGCCTACGGCGTGGACCTCCGATACGCGGCGCGCGAGTGGCGCGGTC
>DAOMBL010000497.1:0-2787 GCA_035427325.1 Casimicrobiaceae bacterium | reverse complement strand
GCGCCGAATGACGCACAGGGGAAATCGGCGACGTCCGCGGGCAGTTCGGCGGCGGCGGGGGCGATCCCGCCCCCGGCGAGCGCGTCCGGCTCGACCTCGGCTGCGCCCGCGCAGGCGGCCCCGAGGCGCTCGTCCCGACGGACGCCACCGCCGGGCGGCACGGCTCCTGCTTCCGGGGGCAACTGACCGCTCCAGCTTCCGCGTTCCGGGCCGCATGTGCGGCCCGGAACGCTTCGACGGTGGATGATGTGTCGGGCGGAGGCGACACTCCCGCTGTGGGGAGCGCTGGATAACATGGTTTTTTGCTGTCGTCGGCCGGCGACATTGACGATTCCGGGCTGTTTGCGTACGCTTTCCACGGTCCGCGAGCCGGTTCCGACCGCCGAAGCAGGTGGCAGCGAGCCGGATTCGCCCGAACTGTCGCTGTTTGGAGACAAACGAGTGGATTTTCGCAAGTCAACGCGTTGCCCCGCTGCCGTGCCGGTGCTGCTGGCGCTCGGACTGGGAGCCTGTGCGTCGGTCGGAGGCGTCTCGGAATCCAGCCCGCCCGACGCGAAGCGCGCCGCGGTCATCGAGCGCGCCGACAGCCGCGGCGCGGCGCTCGTCCGGGGCGACCTGGACGGGGCGTACCAGTACCTGTCGGAAGGCTCCAAGGCCGTGATTTCGCTGGATAATTTCAAGCGGCGCATGAGCCTCGTCCCGTTCACCGCCTACCGGATCGACGACGCGAGTTGCGACGGCGGCACCTGCACGGTCCGCTCGAAGCTCACCTACAACCATCGCCTGATGAAGGGCATCACCACGCCGGTCACCGAGACCTGGGTGATCGAGAACGGCAAGCTGTTTTACGTGTTCCCGACCGGCTAGCCCGGTCGCGTTGCAGATTTCCAACAACCGGCGTTCGGAGGCGGGTTTTCCGATTGCCAATCAGGAGAGCCTTGGCATACCATTGACGCGCTGTCGGTTCCAAGTGATCACTTAAATAGCAAACCAAGGAGTCATCACCCACCATGAACACCTTCAAGAAGAAGTCGCTCTACCTCGCCGTCGCGGGAGCGAGCGCGCTGGGTGCCGGGTCCGCGAGCGCCGTCACGCTGAATGCGGACGGTCTCGGGTCGGTGCTGCTGTACCCGTATTTCACGGTGCGCGAATCGTCGGCCGGCGCGGCGTACAACTCGCTGCTGTCGGTCGTCAACTCGACTGCGTCGGCGAAGGCCGTCAAGGTCCGCTTCCTCGAAGGCAAGAACAGCCGCGAAGTCCTCGACTTCAACCTGTACCTGTCGGCGAAGGACGTCTGGGTCGCCGCGGTCATCCCGACCGCCGCTGGTGCCGGCATCGTGACGCCGGACAACAGCTGCACTGACGGCATCGTCTCGCACGACGAGAACAACCCGACGCCGTTCGTCAACTACGCGTACACCGGCGAGTTCGACGATCCCGCCAACGACGATCTCGACCGCACCCGCGAGGGCTACGTCGAAATCATCGAGATGGGCGCGATGTACGGCTACGGCGCGAAGTGGGCGACGCACGGTTCGTCCGGCGTCCCGGCGCATTGCGACTACCTGCGCGAGTTCCGCAACGGCGGCCTGGTCGAGGCCGGCTACTGGGTGACCTCGCTCACCGGCGGCCTGTTCGGCACGATGACGCTGATCAACGTGACCTCGGGCCTCGACTTCGGCTACGACGCCACCGCCCTGGCCGCGTTCGCCAACTTCACCTACGGCTCCGGCATCTTCGCGAACCCCGGTTCGATCTTCCCGAACCTGAACTCCGGCGATCCGGTGTCGCTCGTGGTGCAGAACGACCTCCTCTTCGGTCAGGCTGCCGCCTACGTCACCGTCTGGGACGAGGCTCAGTTCTGGCAGCCGGTGGATGCGGTCTCGGCCGTCCTGACGCACGACCACATCTACAACGAGTTCGTGCTCGACGCGGCGACCAAGTCGGGCACCGACTGGGTCGTGACGATGCCGACGAAGTGGGCGTACTACGCGAACAACCCGACGACCACGCAGCTCAAGGTCAACCGGCTGTTCCAGCGCAACTTCACGTCGACCGGCGCCTGCGACGACATCAGTTTCGCCAAGTACGATCGCGAAGAGAAGGTCGTGAAGGTGTCGAGTTCGTTCTCGCCGCCCCCGCCGACCAAGACCGACTCGATCTGCTGGGAAGCGAACGTCATCACCTTCAACAGCAGCAACGTCCTCGCGTCGAAGAACCAGCTCAACGCGACGACGACGTTCGAGCACGGCTGGGCCGACATGGGCTTCCCGCAGGTGTCGACGGCCATCCCGGCGACGTCGCTGGTCCATCGCCTCGGCGGCGGCTCGACGACCCGCATCAACCTGCTGAGCGGCGGCACGGACACCTGGACGTCCGCGACGTACTGGGGCCTGCCGGTGATCGGCTTCGCGGCGGTGACCTACAACAACGGCAACCTCAACGGCGCGCTGTCGAACTACGGCGGCAACTTCGACCACAAGTCGACGCGCGACGTGCAGGTCCGCTTCACGCCGATCACGCCGCTCCCGTAGTATCCGACGTACGCAACAGCGTTACCTGGAAGGCGGAGCTTCGGCTCCGCCTTTTTTTTGTGTCGGCCTTCAGCCCGACGGGCGCATCCCCTGTGGGTCGGGCTTCAGCCCGACGGGATTCGAGCCCATTCGGGCCCATCCCCTGTGGGTCGGGCTTCAGCCCGACAAGCACATCGCCCGTGGGTCGGGCTTCAGCCCACGGGATTCGAGCCCATTCGCGCAGCTCCGTGGGACGGGCCCGACGGGGTTTGTG
>DAOMBL010000496.1:0-2798 GCA_035427325.1 Casimicrobiaceae bacterium | reverse complement strand
CGAGGCGCTCGAGCGTCACGCCGGCCCCGATGCGGGCGCCCGCGGCGTAGACGTCGAGCACGTCCGCGCCGTCGAGGCGCGACACGTCGACCAACACCGCAGGAGTGTCGAGACCGTGCCGCAGGTTGGGGACGAGGTCGGTGCCGCCGGCGATCGGGCGCGCCGACGGGTTGGCGGCGAGCACCTCGATCGCGCGCGCGAGCGAGGCCGTGCGCTCGAGGTCGAAGACGGGCAGCCGCTCCATGTCAGGCGACTCCCTTCGGCGCGGCCGCCTTCGCGCGTTCGAGGCGCTCCGCGCGGCGCCGGGCGACGACCGCCTCGAGCACGCGATCGGGCGTGACCGGCAACGCGTCGAAGTGCAATCCGGTCGCGTCGGCGATCGCGTTGGTGAGCGCGGGCAGGAACGCGGAGAGCGAACCTTCGCCGGCCTCCTTCGCGCCGAACGGACCGTTCGGATCCGGCGCCTCGACGATCGAGGTGTCGATCGGCGGCGACTCGACGATCGTCGGGAACCGGTAGTCCAGGAAGTTCGCGCGCGCGTGCAGGCCGTCGACGTACTGCGTCTCCTCGCCGAGCGCCTGGCCCATGCCCATCCAGACCGAGCCCTGCACCTGCCCCTCGACCGCGAGCGGGTTGATCGCGCGCCCGCAGTCGTGCGCGACCCACACGTTCTCGACCCGCACCTCGCCGGTGTCCTCGTCGACCTCGACCTCGACGACCAGCGCGGCATAGGAGAATCCGGCGGACGAGCCGACCGCCGCGCCGCGGAAGGTACCGCCCTGCGTCTCGGGCGGCGTCGACCACGTGCCCTTGACGGTGATCGTGCCGGTGTCGCGCAGCGCCTCGGAGACGACCTCGCGGTAGTCGAGCCCGCGGTCGGTGCCGGCCACCCGGCAGCGCTCGCCCTCCCACTCGATGTCGGCGGGGCTCACCTCGAGCCGCTTCGCCGCGGCGGCGACCAGCACGCGTTTCAGCTCGTCGCCGGCGCGGATCGCCGCGTTGCCGACCATGAACGACACGCGCGAGCTGTACGAACCGTTGTCCTTCGGCGTCACCACGCTGTCGTTCGCGAACACGGTGAAGCGCGACATCGGCAACCGCAGCACTTCGGCAACGGCCTGCGAGATCAAGGTCGAGCTGCCCTGGCCGATGTCCGCCGCGCCGGTCAGCACGGTGATGCCGCCGTCGAAATCGAGCTTGAGGTTGATCACGGCGTGCGGCTCGCCAGTCCAGTTCACCGGCTTCGCGGACCCGGACACGTAGTGCGAGCAGGCCATCCCGAGGCCCCGCCCGCGCGGGAGCTTCCCCTTGCGCTCCCGCCAGCGGGAACGTCGCTCGACGATGTCGAGGCACTCGGCGAGCCCGCAGGAGTTCACCTGCAGGTCGTTGATCGTGCGGTGCGGCGCCTCGATCAGGTTCGCGCGGCGCACGGCGAACGGGTCGAGGCCGAGTTCGGCGGCCATCCGGTCGAGCGTCGCCTCGAACGCGTGGCGGACGTCGACCGTTCCGTGGCCGCGCATCGCTCCGTTGGGCGGCGTGTTCGCGTAGACGCGGAACCCGCGGTAGCGTGACGCGGGCACGCGGTAGATCGCGTGCAGCAGCGCGCCCGCGTAGAGGATGGTGACGAGCCCGTAGCCCGCGTAGCCGCCGCCGCGCTGGACGACCTCCGCCTCGACCGCCGTGATCGCGCCGGAGGCCGACAGTCCGATCTTCATCCGCACGTCGGTCTCGGGGCGCCCGCGGTGGGTGAGGAAGGTCTCCTCGCGCGAGAGTTCGAGGCGTACGGTGCCGCCCGCCGCGCGCGCGAGGAGCGCCGCGACGATCTCGAAGTTGAGCGTTTCGGTGCGATGGCCGAACCCGCCGCCGACGAACGGCTTGATCACGCGCACCGCCGATTCGTCGAGCTGCAGGCACCGGGCGAGCGCGAGGTGCACGTAGTAGGGCACCTGCGTCACCGAGTGGAGCGTCAGCCGGCCGCGTTCCGCGTCCCAGTGCGCGAGCGCGGCGTTCGGCTCCATCATCGCGTGGTTGACCTCCGCGTAGTGGTACGAGTGCTCGCGCACCAGCGCCGCGGCCGCGAAACCGCCGTCCACGTCGCCGAAGCTCTGCTCGACCGCGCGCTCGACGTTGCCGGGCTTGTTGTCGTGCAGCAGCACCGCGTCCTTCGCCCGCGCCGATGCCGCGTCGAAGTACGCCGGCAGCTCCTCGAGGTCGAGTTCGATCGCCGCCAGCGCAGCCCGCGCTGTCGCCGCGTCGTCGGCCGCCACCGCGGCCACCGGCTCCCCGCGGTAGCGCACCTTCCCGCGCGCGAGCGGATACTCGTTCTGCGCGATCGGGATCACGCCGTAGGCGACCGGACAGTCGTCGCCGGTGACGACCGCGCGCACGCCGGGCATCGCGCGCGCGCGCGCCACGTCGACGCCGCGGATCCGCGCGTGCGCGACCGGGCTGCGCAGGATCGCGCCGACGAGCGCGCCGCGCGGCGCGAGATCCGCGGTGTAGCGCGCCGCCCCGGTCACCTTCTCGATGCCGTCGACGAGCGGCAGGCGCACGCCGACCGACTTCGCGGGCGGTGCCGCCTTCGGACCGGGGATCATCGCGCGCCTCCCGTCGCGGCGGAGCGCACCGACTCGATGATCTTCACGTAGCCGGTGCAGCGGCACAGGTTGCCCGAGAGCGCCTCGCGGATCGTCGCTTCGTCGGGCGCGGGGTGCGTGCGGAGCAACCCCTCGGCCGCCATGACCATGCCCGGCGTGCAGAAGCCGCACTGGGCGCCGAGCTTCTCGTGGAAGGCCTGC
>DAOMBL010000495.1:0-2802 GCA_035427325.1 Casimicrobiaceae bacterium | reverse complement strand
GATCGCGAAGGCACCGGCCGTGAGGGCGATCGAGGCCCGCAGGAGCGGCGAACGGCCACGCGCGATCGCCACGGCGGGCGGGAGCGAGAGCGCGAACGCGACCCAGAACGACGGCATCCACGCCAGCGCATCGGGGCCGCCTGCACGCAGGAACGACGGGCGGCTGTGGATCGCCGTGTGGACCTGCATGCCGATGGCCGCGACGAGCATCACGAAGGGGAGCGCGCCGGATGCGCCCGGCGGAGCAGGCCGGTCGCCGTCGCGGGCGGCGGGCGGGAGGCGCGATTCGATGCGCGAGGCGAAGAGCGCGGCCGCGGCGAGCGAGAGCGCGCCGACGCCGAGCGGCAGGGCCGGATCGAGCTTGGTGAGGGCAGCGGTGAGCATCGGGGTGAGCGCGCCGGCGACCGACAGTCCCACGAGCGCATAGCCGACCGCGCCCGATTTCGACTCGATGCCGGAAACGCGGCCGAGCAGCGCGAACACCGGCGCGCGCAGCGCCGACGACGTCGCGGTCCAGGCGACGATTGTGGCGAGCAGCAGCGCCGGCGAGGCGCGCGACGCGACCCAGGACATCGCGATCATGCACGCGGAGGACACGAGCGCCACCAGCGTGACGATCGGGCCGAGCCGGCGCGCGCGGCTGGCGAGGCGATCGGCGTAGGCGCCGGCCGCCCAGTCGCAGGCCGCGAAGATCGCCTGGTCGAGCATGAGCACGAAGATCGCGAGCTTCGCGTCGATGCCTGCGCGGCCGAGAAGGCCGGGCAGGTAGAGCACGTACATCGCCCATCCGACGACGAGGAGCCCCTGCACGACGAGCACCCAGCGCCTGAACGCCGGGAGCCCGGCGCCGGGGACGGCAGGGAGTTCGCCCTCGCGCGATGTCATCGCCGCATTATTGCGGAAGCCCCTCGGCCTGCCCACCGGGATTCGCGCGTATGCTGTCCTTCCGGCCCTTCGCCGCAGAAGGCCTCGCAACGAGGAGGGTGTCATGCGTCGCATGCCGATGATCGCCGCCGCCGCGCTGGCGATGTGCGCGGCAACCGCGTTCGCGCAGGTGCGCTATTACGACGTGGCGAAGGGCTCCGGTCCGCACGACGTGGCCGCGTCGCCCGCTCCGGGCGGGCCGGTCTACTACACCGGACAGCGCAACGGCACGCTCGGGATCGTCGACCCGGCGAGCGGGCGCGTCGAGGAAGTGAAGCTCGGAAACGGTTCCGCGCCGCACGGCGTGATCGTCGGGCCCGATGGGGCGGCGTGGATCACCGATGGCGGGCTGAACGCGATCGTGCGCGTGGATCCGGCGACCCGGGCCGTGAAGACGTGGAAGCTGCCGGACGAGGCGTCGGGCGCGAACCTCAACACGGCGACCTTCGATCGGCGCGGGCGGCTCTGGTTCACCGGCCAGTCCGGGTGGTACGGGCGGCTCGATCCGGCCAGCGGGGCGGTGGACGTCTGGCGCGCGCCGCGCGGCCATGGTCCCTACGGCATTGCGACGACGCCGTCGGGCGAGGTCTGGTACGCGTCGCTCGCGGGCAACCACATCGCGCGGATCGATGTCGAGACCGGCGCCGCGACGCCGGTCGATCCGCCGACTCCGCGCCAGGGGGCGCGCCGCATCTGGTCCGACTCGAAGGGGCGCCTGTGGGTGAGCTACTGGCACACCGGACAGGTCGGGCGTTACGATCCTGCGGCCGGCATCTGGAAGGAGTGGCAACTCCCCGGCGCCAACCCCCGCGCGTACTCGGTCTGGGTGGACGAGGCCGACCGAGTGTGGCTCACCGAGTGGTCGTCGAACGCGATCGTGCGCTTCGATCCGGAGCGCGGGACCTTCACGAGCTTTCCGTCCGACCGGTCGCCGGCGAACGTACGCCAGATGCTCGGGCGCGCCGGCGAAGCCTGGGGCGCGGAATCGGCCACCGACCGGCTCGTCGTCATCCGCTGACCGGCGCGTCCGCGTCTCCCGCTGCCCCGGAGCGCGTCGTCCCGGCGAGTTCGCGCGCCCGCGCGACGAGGCGCAGCGCGGTGTGGTAGGCCGGAACCTCGACGAGCGCCCCGTCGAGTTCCGCCCGGCCCGCGCCGCGCGCACGGGCCGCCTCGAACGCGGCGACGAGCGCCCGAGCGTGCGCGACCTCCGCCTCTCCGGGCGTGAGGACGCCATTGACGATGGCGGCGTGCGCCGGGTCGACGAGGCTCTTCGCGCGGTATCCCAACCGGCGCGCCCGGCGCGCATCGTGCTCGACGCCGGCCGCGTCGGTCCATGTGTAGGGCGCGTCGACCGCCGTCACGCGGGCGGCTATGCACTCGACGAGAAAGCGCTCCCGCGCGTAGGCGAGTTCGGCGCCGTCGCGCCCGCGCTCGGCGCCGAGGTCGGCGGCGAGGTCCTCGGAGGCGAGGAGGCAGGCCTCGACGCGCGGGCTCGCGCGCGCGATGGCGATGGTCTGAACGAGACCGTGCGCGGACTCGACGTTGGGCAGGAGGCGCGTCGAACCGACCGGAAGCCCGAGTTCGCGCTCGCAGCGCGTCACCGCGCGGTCGAGGCGCACGACGTCGCCGGGCCCGGACACCTTCGGCAGGGCGACGACGTCGGGCGCGCCGCGCATCACCGCCGCGAGGTCGGCGATGCCGTCGCCGTCGAGCGGATTGATGCGCACCGCCGCCACCGCGCCCGCGGCGCGCCATGTGCGAAAGACGCCCGGGGACATCGCGCGAGCGTGCGCCCGGCGGTCCGGTGGCGTGAAGTCCTCGAGTTCCTGGATCAGGACGTCCGCGCCGGACGCGGCTGCGGCGGCGAGCGCGGCATCG
>DAOMBL010000494.1:0-2804 GCA_035427325.1 Casimicrobiaceae bacterium | reverse complement strand
TATCGGCGCCGGCCGCCGATTCCCCCGGGCGATCCACGGTCGCAGCGGTCAGTCCCCAGTCCGCATCGGCGCGACGCCCGGCAGGCCGTAGCGCGCGAGCCACGCCGGCCAGCGCGCGTCGGCGTGCAGCGCATCGAGCAGCGGATGCGTCGGCGCGGCGACCAGATGCACGTCGTGCGCGCCCGCGGCGGCTTCGAGCCAGGAGAACGCACGATCGGCGTCGCCCATGCCGGCGCGCATGATCGCGACCGGCAGCACGCTCGGTACGCCGCCGGCCAGTCCGAGCTCGAGTTCGCGGGCGGCGGCGCACGCGTCGTCGATGCGCCCGGCCGCGTGCAGCGCGAGCGCGTGTATGGCGCGCGTGGCGACGAGACCGGGTGCCAGCGCGAGCGCCACACCGGACTCCGCGAGGGCCTGCGTCGCGTGGCGCTTCAGCAGGGCGACCTCGGCGAGGAACAGGTGCGACGACAGGTCGTCGGGCTCGATCTCGAGCGCGCGCGCGAGTTCCTCCTCCGCGCGCGCGTAGTCGCGCGCGACCATCAGGAAGTGGCCGTAGTTGTGGCGCAGGCCGATGTCGAGCGGGTCGAGGTCGCGGATCAGCGCGAACTCGTCGCGGGCCTCCTCGAAGCGGCCGGTGTAGGCGAGCAGCCACGCGTAGCCCAGCCGCAGGTAGGTCGCGCTGGGGTTGAGGCGCAGGCCCTCGCGGTAGAGCAGTTCGGCGGCGGCCGGGTCGAGACGATCGCGGTAGGTGGCCCAGGCTGTCACCGAGAGCGCCTCGTAGAGCTCCGGGTCGATCGCCAGGGCGCGGTGCGCGGCCTCGAGCGCGCGCGCGGCGGCTGCGCGCGAGGGCTCCACGCCCATCGACGCCAGGTTGGTCCACGCCGCCCCGGCGCCGGAATGCGCGAGCGCGAACGCCGGGTCGAGTCGCGTCGCGGCGCCGAAGAGCTCGATCGCACGGTACTGGCTCGCCGCCCGGATGCGCCGCAGGAGCGCGCGCGCCTGATCGTGCAATTCGCGCGCGACCGGATCGCCCGTCCCGCGGCGCACCAGCGTGCGCCGCGCCGCGGTCCACGCGTGCGCGGCCGGGTGCGCGCTGAACTGCCGCTGCAGCGCATGCGCGATCTCGTCCGACAGCGACTGCTCGAGCGCCGAGAGTCCGTCGGGCGACGAGTCGAAGGTGCGCGACCACAGGTGCGCGCCGTCGCCGGTCGACACGAGCTGCGCGATCACGCGGATCGCCGGGCCGCGCTGCTGCAGCGACGACTCGAGCAGCGTCGCCGCGCCCACGGCGCGTCCGATCGCGCGCACGTCCTCGTGGCGGTCGCGGTAGCGGAAGGACGTCGTGCGCGCGATCACCTTGAGGCCGGGAAGCCGCGCGAACGCGTCGATCAGCTCGTCCGTGAGCGCGTCGCAGAACGCGCCGTTGGTGGGCTCGCCGGTCAGGTTCTGCACGGGCAGCACGATCAGCGACGGAATCGTGAGCCCGGTCTGCGTCGGACGCGGCCGCAGGCGAAACTCGGGCTGGTAGCCCCCGACCGGCAGCGCGATGTCGACCAGCGCGTTCCAGCCGTCCTCGGCGTAGTAGCGCGCGAGCTTCTCGCGCAGCCGTCCGGCCTCGACGCGCACGATCGGGTCGCGGCGCGGGTCGAAGCTCTCCGCCGGCCGCCGGAACACGTCGATGCCGAGCGCAAGCTCCTTGAGGCGGTCGCCGTCGCCCTCGAGCGTGTGCTCGACCAGGTGGCGCAGCAGCGCGCGGAGCTGGTTCGACTGGCGCATCGGCCCGCTGCGCTCGATGCGCTCGAGTTCCTCGCGCACGAGATGCGCCGGAACGGAGTCGGACGTGGCGACTTTCATCGGGGAGCGCCCGTGCCCCGGAAGCGTCCTTACCTCGCGTTTACCCCGCCGCGCTGGCACAGCCGCACCGGGGGTTCGGACAATGGCTGTCGATGCGGTACGACTCGAGGGAATTCTACGGGAACGCGATGGCGGCGCTAGGTGCGCTCGTCGCCGCGCTGATGCTCGTCCTGTGTCCTACAGTCGCGCGCGCAGCTGCCGCGGAATACACGATCCTGGTCGACGCCGATGGGCGCACCGGGACCGGCTGCACCGTTCCCACGCCGAAGGGGCCGTTCGCGGGTGTCGAGTTCGCGATCGTCACCACGGTCGCCACCGGACCCTCTTCGGCCGGCGTGACCGGCGTTGCCCGGCGCAATTGCGTCGGCGGAGCGCTCGGTCCGGCAGCTCCCTACGATGGTTCAGCGTGGCCGGTGGTGTTCGGCCAGGGAGGGGGCGTCGCGGCGATCGAGACCTGGGCGCCGCTCGGAGCGTTCGTCGCCGGCGGGTCGGCGCGGCTCGCGGTGGTGTCGCAGGGCGGCGGCGGCAGCGATGCGATCGTCGCGACAGAGGGCGGCGAGGCGCCCAGGTTCGAACTCCCCGCGTCGCTTGGAACAGGCGGAAGCGTGCCGGTGCCGACCCTGCCCGCAGGCACGCTGGCGCACCTTGCCGGCCCGCTCGCGTGGCTCGGTGCTCGTCGCGCGCTCGCGCGCACCCTGTTGCGTACAAGCGCAGCGTGGACGATCTCCGCAGTCCTCGCGGCGGGTGTCGCCGGCCTCGCCTGGGCCGCGACGGTGTCCCTCGACGGCCTCACCGGGGACTGGAACGGCATCGCGCCGCCCGGAACCGACGCGCGCGGCAACGCGCCCGCGCACGCGGACCTGACCGCCGTCTACGCGCAGTACGACAGCGTGCGCGTCTACCTCCGCATCGACGCCGACGTCTTCCCGGGCGTGCCCTCGGGTCAGCCC
>DAOMBL010000493.1:0-2829 GCA_035427325.1 Casimicrobiaceae bacterium | reverse complement strand
CCTGCGCGACCTGACGCTTCGCGCCATCGACGTGCTCTCGAGCGTGGACCGGATCGCCGCCGAGGACACGCGTGTCACCGCGACATTGCTCGCGCACCTGGGCATCGCGACGCGGGCGTTCGCGGTCCACGAGCACAACGAACGCCAGCGCGCCCGGGAGATCGTCGATGCGCTCGCGGGCGGTGCGAGCGTCGCGCTCGTCACCGACGCCGGCACGCCGGGCATCAGCGATCCCGGCGCGCGTGTCGTCCGCGCGGTGCACGACGCCGGCCTGCCGGTCGTGCCGGTGCCGGGGCCGTCCGCCGTGGCCGCTGCCGTGTCGGTGGCCGGACTCCGTGCCGCGCGCTTCGCGTTCCTGGGGTTTCTCCCGGTTCAGGCGAAGGCGCGGCGCGCGCTGCTCGGCGCGCTCGCAGCGCTCCCGCTGGCACTCGTCGTCTACGAGGCGCCGCATCGCGTACGCGCGACCGCCGCCGCGCTCGCCGATGCGCTCGGCGGCGAACGCGAACTCCTGGTGGCGCGCGAGGTCACCAAGGCATTCGAGACGATCTCGAGGATCACGCTCGCCGACGCCGTCGCGTGGTTCTCCGCGGATGCGAACCGCGAGCGGGGCGAACTGGTGCTCGTGGTCGACGCGCCTGGCGAGGCCGCTTCGGGGAGCGCGCTGTCCGCCGACGCCGCCGCGTGGCTGGACGCGCTCGCCCGCGAGCTTCCGCCGTCGCGCGCGGCGCGCGTCGTCGCGGAGCGGACCGGCGTGCCGCGGGATCTCCTGTACGCACGAGCCCTCGCCTCTGCGCGCAAGCCGCCCGATTGACCGCCGTCAAGGCGGCCGGTCCGTCTCGAGCGGACACTCCCGCCATGCTTCACGCCGTCCCCGCCGACGCCCCGGACCGGTCGCGCCCCGGGCCCGCGCCGCTCGCGTTCGACGCCGACCTGATCCGGCGCTACGACGTCTCCGGTCCGCGCTACACGTCCTACCCGACCGCCGACCGCTTCCACGAGGGATTCGGCCCCGCCGAGTACCGCCAGGTGCTCGAGGCCCGCCGCACGAGCCGCGCGCGCGACCCGCTCTCGCTCTACGTGCACGTGCCGTTCTGCGACACGCTGTGCTACTACTGCGCGTGCAACAAGGTCATCACGCGCGACCGCACGCGCAGCGCGAAGTACGTGCGCTACGTCGCGCGCGAAATCGACGCGATCGCTACCGCGCTCGCCGCGCCCGGCCCGCGCGCTCCGGTCGAGCAACTGCACTTCGGCGGAGGCACGCCGACCTACCTCTCGCGCGAGGAAATGGAGGCGCTGTTCCGGGCGCTGCGTTCCGCGTTCGCGTTCGCGCCGGACATCGAGGCGTCGATCGAGGTGGACCCGCGCAAGGTGGACGCCGAGCAGGTCGCGTTCCTGGGCTCGCTCGGTTTCAACCGCATCTCGATCGGCGTCCAGGACTTCGACCCGGCCGTGCAGCGCGCGGTCAACCGGCTGCAGAGCGTCGAGGTGACGCGCACCGTCGTCGACGCGGCGCGCGCGCACGGCTTCGCGTCGGTCAACCTCGACCTGATCTACGGTCTTCCGAAGCAGACCGTGGCCGGGTTCTCGGCGACGCTCGACCGCGTGATCGACCTCTCGCCCGACCGCGTCGCGCTCTACGGCTACGCGCACGTGCCGCATCTCTTCAAGCCGCAGCGGCGCATCGAACCCGGCCAGCTGCCGCCGCCCTCCGACAAGCTCGCGATCCTCGCGCTCGCCGTCGAGCGCCTCGGCGCGGCGGGCTACGTCTACATCGGCATGGACCACTTCGCGAAGCCCGGCGACGATCTCGCGCGCGCGCAGCGCGAGCGCCGGCTGCACCGCAACTTCCAGGGCTACTCGACGAAGCCGGATTGCGACCTCGTCGCGTTCGGGGTCTCCGCGATCGGCAAGATCGGCAACGCCTACGTGCAGAACGTGCGGACGCTCGACGAGTACTACGACCGGCTCGACGGCGGGACGCTGCCCGCGTTCCGCGGCTATGCGCTGACCGGCGACGACGTCATCCGCCGCGACGCGATCGGACGGCTGATGTGCGACTTCGACCTGCCGATCGCGGAGTTCGAAGCCCGCCACGGCGTGGTGTTCTCGCGCGCGTTCGCGGCCGAGCTGGTGGCGCTCGCGCCGCTCGTCGAGGACGGGCTCGTCGAGGTCTCGCCGCGCCGCCTCCGCGTCACCGACCGCGGCCGCATGGTCGTGCGCGCGGTCGCGATGGTGTTCGACCGCCACCTGCGCGAGGCGCGGGCGGCGGCGAAGTATTCGAAGGTGATCTGAGATGCGGCGCGGCGCGGGTCCGGACGTCTCCGGGCCCGCCTGACGGCACCGCGCTCAGTAGGTTTCGAGGTGGTAGCGGCCCTGCTGGCGCAGCGCGGGCAGCAGGGCATCCCAGTCGTGTCCGTGCGCGCGGCAGACGTCCGCGAACGCCTGCGCGACGCCGTCCTCCATGCCCTTCAGGCCGCAGACGTAGACGAACGTGTCCGGGTCGGCGATGAGGCGCGCGACGTCGGCGCCGCGCTCGCGGATCCGATCCTGGACGTAACGCTTCGGCTCGCCGGGCGCGCGCGAGAACGCGAAGTTGATGTCGATGAAGTCCTTCGGCAACTTCATCAGGGGGCCGAAGTAGGGAAGCTCCTCCTCGCGTCGCGCGCCGAAGAAGAGCATCAGTCTCCCGCCCTCGTTCAGCGCGATGCGCCGGCGACGGCGCTCGGTCATCGCGCGCATCGGCGCGGAGCCGGTGCCGGTGCACACCATCAGGAGGTTCGCGCCCGGGTGGTTCGGCATCAAGAAGCTCGTGCCGAACGGGCCGAT
>DAOMBL010000492.1:0-2839 GCA_035427325.1 Casimicrobiaceae bacterium | reverse complement strand
GAAGGCCGGGCCACGAAGCTTCCCGCAAGTCACCGTCGAAGCCCTGGCCTGGTTGCGCTGGGTGCGCCAGATCGCGCCCGCGGCACGCGCAGGAGTGCATTGAGATGGCGATCGCCGCCGTTCCGGCCTATCTGGGCAGCGACTTCTCGCAGGCCTCGCCGGGCCTGCGCTTCGGCATGTACCTGCCCCTGTGGGGGGTCGACGGCGGCAACCGGGAACTCCTCTGGACGACCCACGACGTCAACTACCGCACGGCAGGTCCCCAGCTAACTACGCGCTCCTACAAGGATTCCAACAAGGCCTCCGCGCTGCGCGGTGCCCTGCGATTGAACCCTTCGGACAGGGCCGTCATGGCAGGTTTGGAGAAGCGCCAGTCGGCGCTGGCCGCGTCACTGAGGGAACAAGGCCGGCTTGTCAGCCTGCACGCCATCGCCGTCGCACCCTTCACGTCCGGCCTCGGCAACGAGCACCCGCTGGAAAACGGCTTCGCCTTTCTCAACCCCTACGGCCTCCCCTACCTCCCCGGTAGTGGCGTCAAAGGCGTTCTCCGGCAAGCGGCTCGAGAACTCGCCAGTGGCATCTGGGGCGACACCCATGGCTGGACCGAACCCGCGATCGACGCGCTGTTCGGCAGGACCGCGACCAACGGCGAATCGGAACTGCAGCGCGGCGCGCTGGTGTTCTGGGACGCCATTCCCCAGGTCGACGGCGAGCAACTCACGGTCGAGGTCATGACGCCGCACCAGTCGGACTACTACCAGAAGGGCGCCACGCCTCACGAATCCGGGCAGCCGAACCCCATCAATTTCCTCACGGTCCCACCACGATCCAGGTTCGCCTTTCACGTGCAGTGCAACGTGCCCTTTCTCGCCCGCCTCGCCCCGGACCTCGCTCGGGACGATCGATGGCAGCGGCTGGTGTCCACCGCATTCGAGCACGCGTATCAGTGGCTGGGATTCGGCGCGAAGACTGCGGTGGGCTACGGCGCCATGGCCGCCGATCCCGCCGTCGAGGAGCAGCGACGGCGCAAGGAGCGTGAGGCGCAGGCGGCGCGCGAGACTGCGGAGGCCGAACGACGGCGCCAGGAGACGTTGGCCAGGTTGACCCCGATAGAGCGCGAGATTCGCGAGTTTCTCGACGCCCGGGCCGACAGGAACCAGCCGGAGATCCCGGCACTCCTGGGCGCACTCAAGGGCGGCCAATGGAGCGGCGACACCAAAGTCGCTGTAGCGCAAAGTCTCCAGGCCCGGATGAAGGCCTCCGGGCAGTGGAGGGAGCAATCGGCGAAGAAGAATCCGCAGAAGGACTTCGCGCACCAGGACACCCTGCTCGTCATGCAGTGGTTGCAAGGCAAGTGAACCATCGCACGCTCGCGGCGCGAGTCGCTGCCGGAGACCGGAAATCGAGGAGTGCGCCGGAACCTCGCGCGGGGTCCCCTTCCGCGAGAGCTCGCGGGCGCGGGGTTCCGCCTTGGGTGATGTGCCCGCACGTCCCTGCTGGCGGAGCGCCCGTGGCTCCGGACAGGAACCGGCGCGACCCGGCAACGTGCAGCAAGCGACGCGCGCTCACTCCGCTCGCCTCTCCCGTGGCCGCAGCCCCCGCTACTTGAACATGTACTTCGTGCTCAACGCTCCTGTCCTGACCGCCTTCGGCGACTACCGCTTCGAAGGGCCGCTCGCGCTCGACGAGGCGCGTGCCTTCGCCCTCCGAGGAGTCCGAAGTGCGGTCGGACACGCGGCCACCGCGGACTTCCTGAGCGAGATCCTGGGTATCGATATCCCGTGGAATCGCGAGGCCATCTGCATGCAACCCGGTGACCAGGCCCTCGTCCTGCGTCTGGTCGATCGCCTGCCGGAAGCGTCGATACTCGGCGCCGAAGCGTTGCGCTCGACCCCCCACGAATTCGGCGTGCTCAAGCGCCTGCGCTGACATGGCATTTCCGTCGACCTTTCCCGTTGCGCGGTACCGGTTGGAGTTCACGACCGAGAAGCCCATTCACTTGCCCGAATACGGGGGCTCAGCGCTGCGCGGGGCATTCGGGCACGGCCTCAGGCAGGCCGCCTGCGTCACCCGAGAACCCGATTGCCGTTCGTGCGCGCTCTATCGAAGCTGCTCCTACCCGGCGATCTTCGAGACACCGCCGCCGTCGGACTATTCGCGTCGAGTGCTCGCCAATGTCCCGCACCCGTTCGTGGTGGAGCCGCCGCCATGGGGTGAGCGCGCGCACGATCGAGGAAGCGCGCTGAACTTTTCGGTAGTCCTGATCGGACCGGCATTGAAGCAGCTTCCGCTGGTGCTCCTGGCGTGGCGGAAGGCGCTGCGACTCGGCCTCGGCCCCAGGGAGGGGACCGCTCACCTCGATCGCGTATTCGTCGAAGGGGACCCCGATCCCGTTCATGTCGATCAGGCCGGGCGCATCCGCCCCCACGACCAGAACCTGAGGCTGCCGTCCCCCGAACGCGCGCCAGAGGAGGTGACCCTGGTCTTCGACACGCCGCTGCGCCTGCGCCGCGACGGCCAGGTGCTCGGCATCGACGCACTTCGCGTCCAGGACCTGCTGATGGGACTGCTGCGCCGCGTCGCCTACGTCGTCGAACTGCAACTCGGGAGCACGCTGGACGTCGATTTCGCCGCACTGGGCGCGCACGCCTCCACCATCGAAGGAGAACGCCGGCTCGCCTGGCGCGACTGGACGCGCCGCTCGAATCGCCAGCAACAGCGCATGGTGCGCGGAGGCGCCGTGGGAACCTGGACGCTGCGCGGCGACCTCGCGCCTTTCTGGCCACTCCTGTACCTGGGGCAATGGCTGCACGTCGGCAAGAACGCGACGTTCGGCCTG
>DAOMBL010000491.1:0-2842 GCA_035427325.1 Casimicrobiaceae bacterium | reverse complement strand
CGCGCGGGCGCGTCGCCGATCGCGTCGAGCGAGACGCCGGGCAGGTGCGGCAGCGTCCGCACGAGGTCGCCCGCGTCGAACGCGGGCCCGCCCGGGGTCGCGTCGGCCGTCCGTCGATGGCGCGAGGGCACCTTCGTCACGGCGGTGCCTTGCGCCCGAGGTGGATCGATGCCGCGCGAAACACGTCGCGGAACATCCCGCGCGTGAGCCGGCCGGTGTTCGTGTTGTAGCGCGAGCAATGGAACGAATCGAACATCGCGATCCGCGCGCCGTCGAGGGCGTGCCGCGCGCCGTGCGCGAACGGGTGCGCGCGGAGCGGAAGACCCAGGATCCGGACCACCGCTTCGTGCGCGACGCGGCCGAGCGCGCTCACGGCCGCTCCCTCGCGCAGGCGCGCGAGGTCCACGGCGAGGTAGCGGCCGCACTCACGCACCTCGGATGGGAGCGGCCGGTTGTCCGGCGGCAGGCACTTGACCGCGTTCGAGATGCGGCAGTCGACGAGCGCGAGGCCGTCGTCGCGCGCGGTGGCGACCTTCGCGGTCGCGAAGCCGAAGTCGAACAGCGTCTCGTAGAGCAGGATACCGGCGTGGTCGCCGGTGAAGGCCCGGCCGCTCGCGTTCGCGCCGTGCATCCCGGGCGCGAGCCCGACCACCAGCAGGCGCGCGTCGCGCGGACCGAACGGCGGGACGGGCCTGCACCAGTAGTGCGGATGCCCCTCCCGCACCCGGTCGACGAACGCCGCCAGTCGCCCGCAGCGGCGGCATTCCGGGTCGTAGTCGCTCCCGGTACCCGCGTCTGGCAGAATGACGGCCTTCTCGATCGCGCGCATGCGGCGATTCTAAGTCCTGCCCGGCCCTTGCTCCCGAACGAACCGCACCTCGAGATCTGGGCGCGCAAGCCTTCGTCGCGATCGACCCGCCCTCCGCTGCTGTTCGTCCACGGCGGCTACACGGACGGCTGGTGCTGGACGCGGCACTTCCTCGGGTGGTTCGCCGAACGGGGCTGGCCCGCCTACGCGCTGTCGCTGCGCGGACACGGCGGCAGCGATGGCGCGGAGCTGCTCTTCGCGAGCGGGCTCGACGACTACGCCGGCGACGTCGAGCGCGTCGCCGGGTCGCTCGCCGACCCGCCGATCCTCGTCGGCCACTCGATGGGCGCGGCGGTCGTCGAGCGGATGATCGCCACGCATCCCCGACGCGGCGCCGTGCTGCTCGCGCCCGTCCCGCCGACCGGACTCGCCACGATCGCCGCGCGCCTCGCGTTCGAACGTCCGGACGCGCTCGCGCACATGATGCAGCTCGATCCGTCGCGCCTGTCCGCGAGCGTGCTCGCCGCGCTGCGACCGTTCTACTTCAGCGATCGCGTCGACCGGACGATCCTCGACGAAGTGTCCGGACACCTCTCGGCCGAATCGCCGCGCGCGATCCTCGACCTGTCGCTGCGTCTCCACTGGGTGAAACCCGAGCGCAACGGCACGCCGCTCGTCGTCATCGGCGCGCAGGACGACCGCATCTGCACGCCGTCCGACGTCCGCGCGACGGCCCGCCACCACGGCGTCGACGCGGTGATCCTGCCGGGACTCGCGCACATGCTGATGCTCGAACCGGAGTGGGAATCCGTGGCCGAGGCCATCGCCGCACGGCTCCCGGCGCGGTGACGACGGGGCCGGCGCGTGCGCCGGCGGCGAGGGAAACCGCCGGTCCGCCTAGACGGTCCGTTCGCGCAGGAACGCGATGAACCGCGCCGGAGGCAGCGGCTTGCTGACCCAGAAGCCCTGGAAGCAGTGGCAGCCGCGCGCGGCCAGGAATTCGAGCTGCTCGCGCGTGCCGACGCCCTCGGCGACCACCTTGAGGCCGAGTCCGCGCGCGAGCCCGATGATCGCCTCGGTGATCGCCGCGTCGCCGGGGTCGGTCTCGAGGTCCGCGATGAACGTGATGTCGATCTTGAGGGTGTCGATCGGGAAGCGCTTGAGGTGCGTCAGCGACGAGTAGCCGGTGCCGAAGTCGTCGATCGCCACGCGGAAGCCGTACTCGCGCAGCTGGTGCAGGACCCGGCGGATCGCGTCGAGATCGTGCAGCAGGGAGGTCTCGGTGACCTCGAGCTCGACCCATGCGGGCTCGCAGCCCTCCGACCGGACGATATCGAGAATGCGCTGCGCGAGATCCTCGCGGTAGAACTGCCGTGCCGAAAGGTTCACCGACACGTTGAGCTGGAGGCCCGCGCGGCGCCACTCGACGACCTGCGCGGCCGCCGTGCGCAGCACCCATTCGCCGAGCGAGTGGATGAGCCCCGCCTCCTCGGCGAGCGGCACGAAGACCTGCGGCGGCACGTTGCCGTGCTCGTCGTCGTGCCAGCGCAGCAGGGCCTCGGCCCCGACCACGGACCGGTCCATGATGTCCACGACCGGCTGGTAGTGGAGTTCGAGCTTGCCCTCCTTCAGCGCCGCGCGCAGCGCGGTCTCCAGCGTGTGCTGGCGCAGGCGGTGCTCGGCCAGGTTCGCGTCGAGGAACTGGTAGGTGTTGCGTCCAAGCTCCTTCGACCGGTACATCGCGACGTCCGCGTGCTTGAGGAGCTCGTCGGGGTCGTCGGAGTCGTCCGGGTACACCGCGATGCCGATCGACGAGGTCACGTAGATGTCGTGCTCCTCGATGCGGAACGGCTGCGCGATGGCGTCGAGGAGCTTCTGGGCGATCCGGCCCAGCACCTGCGGGTCGTCGAAATCCTCGACGATCACCATGAACTCGTCGCCGCCCAGTCGCGCGAGCAGGTCGGTCTCGCGCAGCGCCCCCGCGACCGCGCGCGTGACCTGCTTCAGCAGCTCGTCGCCGATCCGGTGGCCGAG
>DAOMBL010000490.1:0-2846 GCA_035427325.1 Casimicrobiaceae bacterium | reverse complement strand
GATGACCGCCCCGATCCTCGGCCACGGGCGCACCGGCAGTGCGGTCGTGATACGCGAGGACGGTCTCGCGCTGACCATTGGCTACCTCGTCACCGAAGCGACGAGCGTGAGGCTGCGGGCGCACGACGGCCGCATGGTCGAAGCCCATCCGATCGCGATGGATTTCGAAAGCGGGCTCGGGCTCGTGCAGCCGCTCGGGCCGCTCGATCTTCCGGTGCTGCCGCGCGGGGGCATCGCGTCGCTCGCGCCGGGCGACAGCGTGGTCGCCATCTCGCACGGCGGGCGCAGGCACGCGCTCGCGGCGCGTGTCGCCGCGAAGCACGAGTTCGCCGGGTATTGGGAGTACCTGCTCGACGAGGCGATCTTCACCGCGCCGCTGCACCCGGTGTGGAGCGGGGCGGCGCTCGTCGACGGGCGCGGCCGGCTCGTCGGCATCGGTTCGCTGTTCGTGCAGCAGGTGATCGACGGCGACACGACGCGCGGCAACATGTTCGTGCCGGCCGAACTCCTCGATCCGATCCTGCCGGACCTGCTGCGGCTGGGGCGGCGCGACGCACCCCCCCGTCCCTGGCTCGGTGTCTACCTGCACGACGAGGACGGCCGTGTCGTGGTGCAGGACGTCGCTCCCGGTGGGCCGGCCGCGGATGCGGGGCTCAAGGCAGGCGACCAGATCGCCGCGATCGCCGACCAGCCGGTCGTGCAGGTCGGCCACGCATGGCGCGTGCTGTGGCGCCAGGGCGCCGCGGGCGTGTCGGTGGCGCTCACCGTCGTGCGGGACGGCAGCGCCCGCCGCGTGGGCGTCGCGACCGTCGACCGGGCGAGCCTGCTGCGCAAACCGAGGCTCCAGTAGCGTGGCGTCGCGTCCCGTGCCCGTGGAGGGGGGCGCGCACGAGTCGTACGCGCGCCTACGTCGCGACGCCTGGATCCTCGCGGCCATCGCGGTCGGCCTGTGGATCGTGCTGCGCATCTTCCTGGGCGCGATGCCGCAGTGGGCGTCCTACCACGACTTCGCGGACACCCGCACGCGGTTCGGCATACCGCGCGCGGGCGACGTGCTCACCAACCTCGCGATTCTCGCCGCGGGCTTGTGGGGCTGGTCGATCGGCCCGCGCGCGCACCTTTGCGCCGACGAGCGGCCGGCGTTCGTCCTCCTCGTCGGCGCCACGATCCTGACCGCGCTGGGCTCGGCCAACTACCACCTCGCGCCGACGAACCCGACGCTCGTGTGGGACCGGCTTCCGATGGCGCTCGTGATGGTTGCGCTGCTCATGCTCCTCGCCGCCGACCGGATCGACGGACGCCACGCGCGCGCAGCGCTGGCGCCGCTCGTCGTCCTCGGCGTCGCCGGCGTCGCATGGTGGGGCGTGACCGAGGCGCTCGGCCACGGCGATCTCCTGCTGTACGGCGTCGTGCGCATCGGGACGATGGTGATGCTGGCCGTGCTCCTGCTCCTGTGGCCGGGCCGCACGCGCGGCGACGCGTGGCTGTGGGCGTCATTCGTCGTCGCCATCGCGATGATGGTCGTCGAGCGCTTCGACCGCGAGATCTACGACGCCACCGGCCGGGTCGTCAGCGGCCACAACCTGAAGCACGTGCTCGCCGGGGTCGTGATCGCCTGCATGTTCGGCTGGCTCCGGTTTCGCCGCCCCCGCGACGGGGCACCGTGACCGACCTGCATCCGCGAGGGAGACCCATGGATCCGAGGATCATCGCGCTCTACGACGAGTACACGCACGCCCCGCTGCCGAGGCGCGTGTTCCTGGAGCGCCTCGCGGTGCTCGCCGGTGGTTCCGCGGCCGCCTCCGCGCTCCTGCCGATGCTCGACAACAACTACGCGGTCGCGGCCGTCGTCGCGCCGGAAGACCCGAGGATCCGGACGGGCACGGTGCGCATCGACCTCCCTGGCGGCACGATGGCGGCGTACCTCGCGGTTCCGGCGGACGGCCCCGAGCGGCGCGGCGGCGTCGTCGTGATCCACGAGAACCGGGGGCTCAATCCGCACATCCGCGACATCGCTCGGCGCCTCGCGGTGTCCGGCTTCACCGCGCTCGCGGTCGACATGCTGCATCCCCAGGGCGGCACGCCCGCCGACGAGGACCGGGCGCGCGAGATGTTCACGCGCGTCGATCGTGCGGCGGCGGTGCGCGACCTCGTCGCGGTGGTCGAATGGATGCGAACGCGCCCCGACGCGAACGGCAAGGTCGGCGTGGTCGGATTCTGCTGGGGAGGCGCGATGGCGAACCTGCTCGCCGTCGCCTCGCCGACGCTCGTTGCCGCCGTGCCGTTCTACGGAGCCGCGCCGCCCTCGTCGGACGTGGCGAAGATCCGCGCGAACCTCCTGATCCACTACGCGGCCAACGACCCGCGCGTGAACGCGACCTGGCCCGACTACGACGCCGCGCTGAAGGCCGCCAGGGTCGATCACCGCGCCTACTTCTACGACGGCACCGAGCACGGCTTCAACAACGACCCGGCGGGCGCCCGCTACCACGCCGCGGCGGCCGACCTCGCGTGGAAGCGCACGCTCGCGTTCTTCGAGGCGAATCTCACCTAGCGCGACCGTGGGTCGGGCTTCGAGCCCATGCGGGTCGGGCTTTGAGTCCGTGTGGGTCGGGCTTCTGCCCGACGGGATGCAGCAATGTGCGGTGGGCCAGGCTTCAGCCCGACGGGATGCAGCAATGTGCGGTGGGTCGGGCTTCAGCCCGACGGGCTGCGTCGCCACGGCTGTGGGTCGGGCTTCAGCCCGACAGCTTGGGCTTCAGCCCGACGGGCTATGAGGCGATGCGGATGGAATGCGTCGGCCTGAAGGCCGACCCACGAAAGACGCTCCCCGGCGCTCGATGCGC
>DAOMBL010000489.1:0-2855 GCA_035427325.1 Casimicrobiaceae bacterium | reverse complement strand
GTCCAGGCCTACCAGAAGCGCTGCCCGGCGGTCGTCGACCACGTGATCGACCTCGCGCGGCGGAGCGGCAGGCGCATGATGGTCCGGCTCGTCAAGGGCGCGTACTGGGACTCCGAGATCAAGCGCGCCCAGGTCGACGGACTGGACGACTACCCCGTCTACACGCGCAAGCCCCACACCGACGCGTCCTACCTCGCCTGCGCGCGGCGGCTGCTCGCCGCGCCCGACGCGGTGTATCCGCAGTTCGCCACGCACAACGCGCACACGCTGGCCTCGATTTTCGAACTCGCCGGCCCCGCGCGCTACCGTCCGGGACAGTACGAGTTCCAGTGCCTGCACGGCATGGGCGAGCCGCTCTACGAGCAGGTCGTGGGGCCGCCGGAGGCGGGTGGCCTCGGGCGCCCCTGCCGCATCTATGCGCCGGTCGGCACGCACGAGACGCTGCTCGCCTACCTCGTGCGCCGCCTCCTCGAGAACGGCGCCAACACGTCGTTCGTCCACCGCATCGCCGATCCGGCGCTGCCGCTCGAGGACCTGCTCTGCGATCCCGCGGACGACATCGACCGGAATGCGCGGGCGGAAGGCCGGGCCGGCCTGCCGCACTCCGCGATCCCGCTGCCGCGCGACCTCTACCGAGGCGCCCGGCGCAACTCGTCCGGGCTCGATCTCGCCAGCGAATCCTTGCTGCGCGGCCTGGCGCGTTCCCTCCGCGCGTGCAACACCCTCGCCTTCGAGGCGTTCCCGCTCCTCGCCATCGATGGTGGCGGCGGCCCCGCGCGAGCGGTGCGATCGCCCGCAGACCCGGAAGACACGGTCGGACAGGTGCGGGAGGCCACTGCCGCGGACGTCGAGATCGCGTTGCGCTGCGCCGTCGCCGGCGCCGCGCGCTGGGCGGGCGTCGCGCCTCCCGAGCGCGCGCGCATCCTCGACGCGGCAGCGGACCGCGTGCAGGAAGCGCTGCCGCGGTTCGTCGCGCTCCTCGTCCGCGAGGCCGGCAAGACGGTGCCCAACGCGATCGCGGAAGTGCGCGAGACCGTCGATTTCCTGCGCTACTACGCGGCGCAGGTCCGCGAGTGCTTCGATGCCGCGAGCCATCGGCCGCTCGGGCCGGTCGTCGCGATCAGCCCGTGGAATTTCCCGCTCGCGATCTTCACCGGACAGGTCTCCGCCGCGCTCGCCGCCGGCACCGTCGTGCTCGCGAAGCCGGCCGACCAGACTCCGCTCGTCGCCGCGGAAGCGGTGCGCCTCCTGCACGCGTCGGGCGTGCCCCGCGATGCGCTGCAACTGCTGCCCGGCGAAGGCGAGGTCGTCGGCGCCGCGCTCGCGGGCGACGCGCGCGTCCGCGGCATCCTGTTCACCGGTTCGACCGCCGTCGCGCGCGCGCTGCAGCGCTCGCTCGCCGGCCGGGTCGACGAGCGCGGACGCCCGATCACGCTCGTCGCCGAGACCGGCGGCCAGAACGCGATGATCGTCGACTCGTCGGCGCTGCCCGAACAGGTGGTCGCCGACGTGCTCGCCTCCGCCTTCGACAGCGCGGGACAGCGCTGCTCCGCGCTGCGCGTGCTCTGCGTCCAGCACGAATCGGCCGATCGCATCGTCGCCATGCTCGAAGGTGCGATGGCGGAACTCGGCTTCGGCGCTCCCGACCGTCTCGCGACCGACGTGGGGCCGGTGATCGACGAGGAGGCGCGCGCGGGGATCGAGCGTCACGTCGACGCGATGCGTGCGGCCGGCCGGCGCGTGCACCGGGTCGCTTCCGGAAACACGCGCCCGGGCTCGCGCGGCACGTTCGTCGCGCCGACGCTCATCGAGATCGGGAGCCTCGCGGAGCTGGACCGCGAAGTCTTCGGCCCGGTGCTGCACCTGCGCCGCTACCGGCGCGAGGATCTCGACGCGCTCATCGCCGAGATCGACGCGACCGGCTACGGCCTCACGCTCGGCCTGCACACGCGCATCGACGAGACGATCGCGAAGGTCGTCGACGCGGCGCACGCGGGCAACGTCTACGTGAACCGGAACATGGTCGGAGCAGTGGTCGGCGTCCAGCCGTTCGGTGGCGAGGGACTCTCCGGAACGGGCCCGAAGGCGGGCGGGCCGCTCTACCTGATGCGACTCCTCGCCGAACGTCCGGACGACGCGCTCGCGCGCGTGTTCGCGACCGAGGGCGCGGACCCCGGTGCGCGACTCCCTGCGGGCCCGCTCGCCGCGCTGGCCGAGTGGGCGCGGACGCGACCGGGTCCGCTCGCGGAGACCTGCGCGCGCCTGTCCGGACTCGTGCCCGCGTCGACGACGCTCGTGCTCGCCGGTCCCACGGGCGAGCGCAACACCTGGCGCATCGTTCCCCGGCGAGGCGTGCTGTGCCTCGCGCGCGACGACGGCGATCGGCTCGCCCAGCTCGCCGCGGTGCTCGCCGTCGGCGGCCGCGCACTGTGGCCCGCGGAAACCGGCGCGTTCCTGCACACGCTGCCTCCGGAGGTCCGGCAACACGTCGCGCCGATCGCCGGGCCCGGTTCGACCGACGCCGCGTTCGATCTCGTGCTGCTGCACGGCACGCTGGACGAACTCGCGGCCGTGCAGCGCACGCTCGCGCAGCGCGACGGCCCGGTCGTCGGCGTCGAGCGCTTCGAGCCCGGAGACGCGCGCATACCGCTCGAGCGCCTGGTCGTCGAGCGCGCGCTGAGCGTGAACACCGCCGCGGCCGGCGGCAACGCCTCGCTGATGACGATCGGCTGAGGACGCCGGAAACGCCGCCGGACGTCCCCTCGGGTCAGGGAATGAGCAGCGTCGCGCCGGTCGTCGCGCGCCCCTGCAGCGCGCGGTGCGCGTCCGCGGCCTGCGCGAGCGGAAAGGTCTGG
>DAOMBL010000488.1:0-2855 GCA_035427325.1 Casimicrobiaceae bacterium | reverse complement strand
GAGGCGGGCTCGGCGGGCCGGGCGGACTGGTTTCATTGCTACCTCCGGGGGTGGGGCCACGGGGTCACGCGGGCCGGTCGTACGCCGGCGCCGTCAGTCCCGGGCTGGGGTGAATCGTTCGGCGAAATGGCAGGCCACCTGCCGTCCGTCGAGGGGCCGCGCGACGGGGCGCTCGGCGTGGCAGCGCGCCTCGGCATGCGGGCAGCGGGTGGAGAATACACAACCCGCCGGCGGGTTCAATGGGGAGGGCAACTCGCCCTCGAGCGGCGAACGGCGGGTGCGGGCCGCCCCCGCCATCGCGGGCACCGAGGCGAGCAGCGCCTGCGTGTAGGGATGGCGCGGCCGCTCGAAGATCGCCGCGACCGGTCCCTGCTCCATCGCGAGCCCCAGGTACATCACGAGGACGTCGTCGGCGATGTGCCGCACGACGCCGAGGTCGTGCGAGATGAAGAGGTACGCGAGCCCGAGTTCGTCCTGCAGGTCGGCCATCAGGTTCAGCACCTGCGCCTGCACCGACACGTCGAGCGCGGAGACCGGCTCGTCCGCGACCACGAGCGCGGGCGAGAGCATCAGCGCCCGCGCGATCGCGATGCGCTGGCGCTGGCCGCCGGAGAACATGTGCGGATAGCGCGCGTAGTGCTCGGGGCGCAGGCCGACGCGCGCGAGCATCGCCTTCGCCCGCTCGGCGCGTTCGGAGGGCGCGAGTCCGGTGTTGATCTCCAGCGGCGCCTCGAGGATCGCGCCGATCTTCTTGCGCGGATTGAGCGAGCCGTAGGGATTCTGGAACACCATCTGCACCGATGTGCGCAACCCGGTCTTCTCGCGCGGCGTCGCACGCACCGCGTCGACGCCGCCGAGTTCGAGTTCACCGGAGGTCGGCGCCTCGAGCAGCGAGACGACGCGCGCGAGCGTCGACTTGCCGCAGCCCGATTCGCCGACCACCGCGAGCGTGCGGCCGGCATCGACGCCGAACGAGATGCCGCCGACGGCCTGGAGTCTCGCACGCTCACGGAAAGCCCCGCGCCGCACTTCGTAGACGCGGGTGATCCCGCGCGCGACGACAGCCGGACCCGTCGCCTCGCGCGGGCGCGAGGCGGAAGCGGCCGGGATGCGCGTCGCGCTCACGCGTCGACCGCCTCGATGCCGATCGGGCCGTCGCGCGCGATCGCGCCATCCCGTCCGGCCTCGCCCATCGGGTAGTGGCAGCGCACCCGGCCCTCGCGCCAGTCGCGAAGCGAGGGCCGCTCGGCCGCGCAACGCTTCGTCGCATACGCGCAGCGCGGCCCGAACAGGCAGCCGGCCGGCCGGTCGTAGAGCCCGGGAACGACGCCGGGGATGGTCGCGAGCCTGGCGCGCCCGGTGCTTCGCTCCGGCATCGCCGCCAGCAGCGCGGCGGTGTAGGGATGCTGCGGCTCCCGGAAGAGGTCGTCGGCCAGTCGCTGCTCGAGCACCTGCCCCGCGTACATCACCGCGACCCGCTTCGCCATGTCGGCGACCACGCCCATGTTGTGGGTGACGAGCACGAGCGACATGCCGCGCGAGCGCTGCAACGCGCGCAGCAGGTCGAGGATCTGAGCCTGGATCGTCACGTCGAGCGCGGTCGTCGGCTCATCGGCGATCAACAGGCGCGGATTGCAGGAGATCGCCATCGCGATCATCACGCGCTGGTTCATGCCGCCGGACATCTGGTGCGGAAAGTCCTTCAGGCGCGAACCGGCGGCCGGAATGCCGACCTGCTCCAGCAGCTCGACCGCACGGTCGCGCGCCGCGCGGCCGTCCATGCCGAGGTGCAGCCGCAGCGACTCGGTCAGCTGGAAGCCCACGGTGAAGCAGGGATTGAGGCTCGTCGTCGGCTCCTGGAAGATCATCGCGATCTCCTTGCCGACGATCGCGCGCCGCTCGCGCTCGCTCGCACGCAGCAGGTCGCGTCCGGCGAACGCGAGCCGCTTCGCGCGCACGCGCCCGGGCGCGGCGACGAGCCCCATCAGAGCGAGCATCGTGACGCTCTTGCCGGAGCCCGACTCGCCGACGATGCCGAGCACCTCGCCCTCCTCGACGACAAGGCTCACGCCCTCGACCGCGCGCATCACGCCCGCGTGCGACGGGAATTCGACGTGCAGGTCCTCGATCTCGACGAGCGCCATGGCTATCGCTTGAGCTTGGGGTCGAGCGCGTCGCGCAGCCCGTCGCCCAGCAGGTTGAACGCGAGCACGGTGACGAGAATCATGATCCCCGGGAAGGTGACCACCCACCACGCGCGCAGCACGAACTCGCGCGCGTCGGCGAGCATCGTGCCCCACTCGGGGGACGGTGGTTGCGCCCCCAGGCCCAGGAAGCCCAGCGCAGCGGCGTCGAGGATCGCCGTCGACACGCCGAGCGACGCCTGCACGATGAGTGGCGCGGCGCAGTTGGGCAGCACCTCGTTGAACATCAGGCGCATCCGGCCCGCGCCGGTCGCGCGTGCCGCGGTCACGTAGTCGCGCGACATCTCGGCGATCACCGAGGCGCGCGTGATGCGGACGTAATGGGGCAGCACCACGACCGCGACCGCGAGCATCGCATTCATGAGGCCCGGCCCGAGGATCGCGACGATGACGATCGCGAGCAGCAGCGAGGGCAGCGTCAGGATGATGTCCATCGTCCGCATGATCGCGATCTCGGTGACGCCGCGCGTGTAGCCCGCGACGAGGCCGAGCACGATCCCGGTCACGATGGAGATCGCGACGACCGCCATGCCGATCAGGAGCGAGAGGCGCGCGCCGTGGATGAGCCGCGAGAGGATGTCGCGCCCGATCGCGTCGGTGCCGAGCGGCTAGGCCCAGCTCCCGCCCTGCTGCCACGCCGGGGGCTTCAGG
>DAOMBL010000487.1:0-2859 GCA_035427325.1 Casimicrobiaceae bacterium | reverse complement strand
GACTTGCAGATCGTGCTCCGGCGCGACCTCGCCCCGCGCGCGCTCGACGCGGCGCAGCACGCGCTCGGCGACCGTCTGGCCGAAGGTCGGCGGGCAGTTCGGCAGCAGGATGGCGAACTCCTCGCCGCCGATGCGCGCCACCGTGTCCATCGGGCGCACCGTGTCCTGCAGCGCGCGAGCCACGGCGCGCAGCACGTGGTCGCCGGCGGCATGGCCCCAGGTGTCGTTGACGCGCTTGAAGTGATCGATGTCCAGCGCCAGCACGAGCGCCGGCTCGCCGGCGCGCGCGACGCGGTCGACCTCGCGGCCGAGCGCGAGTTCGAAGGTGCGCCGGTTGGCCAGCCCGGTCAGCGGATCGCGGCTCGACAGCTCGCACAAGCCGTCGATCAGCGACTGCAGCCAGGCCTGCGACCCGGCGACCGCCTCGGGCAGCCGGTGGCCGGCGTTCGCCAGCAACTGCAGCGCGGCGTCCAGCTCGAGATGCTGCACGTCGACGGGTGCGTGGGCAGGCGGACGGTCCATGCGGGCGGCGGTTCGGGCCAGTCTACAGCGCGCGCCGCCCCCGCCTGGAGCGAAACAGCGGGGTGGTTCGATGCCAGTTCGGCCCCTCGACGCCGCCTCAAGAACGCCAGACTGCCAGCCGATATCCGGTCGTCCGCCGGGTCGCCCGTCCGACGCACGAAGTCTCTCCATGGAAGCCGCGCTCCTCGCCCCCGCCGCCACGGCCCCGCCGGCGATGCCAACCTGCTTCACCGTCTACGATCGCAACGGCGAGATCGTCTACCGCGCGTTCACCCCTCCGTTCGAAGGCGCCCTGGACTTCGCGTCCCCCGGTCGGGAGGCCATGCGCTCGCGCGGCGAGAACCTCGTCTTCTTCCCGGCGGACTTCTGCGCGCCGGTGGCGAGCGTCGGCGGCATCGGCGGTCGCAGCTACACGACCGAGGAAATCGTCGCGTCGTTCCAGGGCTACGCGATCCGCCCCGACGGCTCGACGATCGGCTCGCGCAACGGCGCGCTGCCCACCGCCGCGACGCCCCCGACCCAGAAGTAGTCGAGCGGCCGGCGCGCCCGGCGGCGGACCGCGGCCGGTTCCGGGCGGAGGCTCTCGACGAACGTACCGCCGTGCCGGCGTCGTAGACTCCGGGATTCCCCGACAGGAGCCCGTCGTCCATGGAACCGAACAAGATCGCCGTCGTCACCGGCGCCGGCACCGGTATCGGCCGCGCGGTTGCGCTCGCCCTCGCCCGTCACCGCTGGCGCGTCGTGCTCGCCGGCCGTCGCCGCGGCCCGCTCGATGCGGTCGCTGCCGAAGCACCCGCGGGAACCACGCGGGTCGTGCCGACCGACGTCGCCGATCCGGCCTCCGTGAAGGCGCTCTTCGACGACGCCGTCCGCGCGTACGGCCGCGTCGATTTCCTGTTCAACAACGCCGGCGTCGGCGCCCCGGCGATTCCGCTCGAGGACCTCACCGTCGAACAGTGGCGCAATGTCGTGGACGTCAACCTCACGGGCTCGTTCCTGTGCATGCAGCAGGCGTTCCGGGTGATGAAGGCGCAGGATCCGCGCGGCGGGCGCATCGTCAACAACGGGTCGATCTCCGCGCACTCGCCCCGGCCGGATACCGCTCCGTACACGGCGACGAAGCACGCGATCACCGGCCTCACGAAATCCGGGTCGCTCGACGGCCGAAGGTACGACATCGCGGTGGGCCAGATCGACATCGGCAACGCGTCGACCGAGATGGCCGCGCGCATGGCGGAGGGCATCGTGCAGGCCAACGGCCAGATCGCGAAGGAGCCGCTGATGGACGTCGCGCACGTCGGCGAAGCGGTGCTTCACATGGCCGAACTACCGCTCGCCACGAACGTCCAGTTCCTGACCATCATGGCCACCAAGATGCCGTTCATCGGCCGCGGATAGACCCCGCCGTCATCCTCCGTATCCGTTGTGTCGACTCGGGCAGTCCTCGACCTGCCCCCACCATCCCGGGCAGTAGCGGATGCGGATGCGCTGCCTGCAGATGGCACCGTCCCGGATGTCGCTGGTCGAGCAGGTCGCGATCTCGTCGCGCATCGCGTCCCAGCGCGATCGCACCGCGAGTTGCTGCGGCGTCATCGCCGCGACCATGGGCACGGTGGCAACGAGCGCGCCCGGTCCGGCATCCGGGATGGCGGCGAGCATCGGACGCGGAACGCGGCTCGGCTTCGATCGGGCGTGCGGCTTGGCGACCTGCCTGGCTGCCGACACGGCGCCTTGCGCCGGGAGCACGGCGTCGGGCGCTTCGACGTGCGCCGTCAGGGGAACGGCCGGAGGCGCGATCGCCGAGGCGCGAAGTTCGGGCGCCGCCGACGGCAGTCGCGGCGCCTCACGCTCGACGCGCCATGCCTGCATCGGGGCGAGCCGCAGTTCGTCGACGCGCTCGGCGACCAGGACCGCCGCGATCGCCAGCACCCCCACTGCGCTCCACGCCACGAAGCGCTCGCCTTGTCCGGAGGGCGCTGTACGGGAGGCGTCGACCCTGACGGGCGTCGCCGTCAAATGCGAGGTGTCGTCCACGCGACGCGGCGCCTGGCGCGGACGCGGCCGGGACGTGCTCCCGATCCGGTCCGCGACACCCCTGCCGAAGGTGCGCTGCAGTTCGCCGCATTTCGAACAGACGACGGTGTCGGCGGAAAAGGTGGTGCCGCACCGCCGGCAGGCACGACGGGCCGGCGCGTGCGCACGCGTCGTCCCGACTTCCGTCAGGGACTGACGCCCTTCGTCACGCTCGAATCCTTCCTCCTGCATGCGCGCCCCCGGGGACATGGAGGAAGCAACATCCGCACCGCCACCGGCGCGCGTCGACGAACGGCTGCCTCG
>DAOMBL010000486.1:0-2865 GCA_035427325.1 Casimicrobiaceae bacterium | reverse complement strand
AGGGTCAGACTCGACTTTCCAGAGAGGGGTGAGTCGATCGCGGCAGCGGGGCCGGAAAGTCGAGTCTGACCCTGCTTTCGCTACTTTCGTGACCCTGATTTCGCCCTACTACCGTCCAGCGCAGGCTTCGTCTACAGCCCCAATGGCGCGAGGAGCCCCTCCAGTCGCTGCGTGTACCGTGGATTGCTCAGTGGGTAGGCCCGCAGCCAGCCGCGCATCGAGAAGTCGCTCTCGATGGCGCGGATCTCCACGGCTTCCCATTCGGCAGCGAAGCGATCCCCCGCCGCCATGAATGCGGCCGCGAGGTACACGTGCGTCTCGAGGTCGAGCGGGTTGCGTGCCCTCGCCTCGCGCAGATTGATCAATGCCTGCTCGATATCGCTCTCGAACAGATAGGCCCGGCCCAGCAGCAGGAAGTACAGGTATCCGCCGTCGGGATTCAACCGCAATGCCATGCGCAGAAGCGGGATCGACCTGTCCGCCTGTCCCACGTAGGTATAGATGCCGCCCATGAACGCATACGCGTCGGCATAGGACCGATTCAGCTGGATCGCTCGTTGCAGCGACCGGATTGCCTCGTCGTGGCGACGGCTCTGCACGTGGACGAACGCGAGCGCCCAATAGACTTCGGGGATGTCGGGGTCGATCATTCGAGCGGACTCGGCGAGATCGAAGGCCCTGCGAGGTGCAATCGAGGCGTCGATCGACGGACGAAGCCGATGGTCCATCGCATAGGTCATGGCGAGGCCTGCGTAGGCGCGCGCGAACTTCGGGTCGAGTTCGAGCGCCTGGCGGTAGAGGGCCCGGGCCTCGTCGTTCACTCGGGCATCGCGAACGAGGAACAAGGCCTGCGCCCTCAGGAAGTACTCGTACGCTTCGAGGCTGCGCGTGTAGCGCTTCGCGATGTGCTCGCGGGCAGCCTCGGTCAGCTTCCCGGGCAAGAGGTCCGCGAGCCGACGCACGATCTCGTCCTGAACCGCGAAGAGATCGCCGAAGGGTCGCTCGAATCGTTCGGACCACACCTCCTGGTTCGTCCCGGTGTCGACCAGGTGGATCGTGATCCGCAAGATCCCGGATTCGCGCTGAACGCTGCCGAGGACGAGATACCGGGCCGCTCCTGCGGGCGGGTTGCCCGGCGCTCCGCTGGACGGCCTGATGAGGCGCAAGCCGGGCAGACGCGAAAGGTCGGTGATCAGGTCGTTGCTGATGCCACGCGCCAGGTAGGTCTGCTCCCCATCGGCGGCCAACGACTCGAACGGGACGACCGTAACCGCAATGGACTCCGTTTGCCGGTGCCTCCAGTAGCCGAGCGCATCGGCGTCCGGCGCCAACGGCATCGTCGTCGGGAGGACGAGCGCGGCGATCACGGCAGACACGAGCAGGGCTCCGGCCAGAACGCCGCGCCAGGAGATTCGACGGTGCTCGCGAACTTGCTGCGCAACCGCAACGTCGACCGCGTCCCGAACCGCCGTGGCGGCGGTTGCGCCTTGTCGCACGGGAGCGATCAGGCGGTAGCCCCGCTTCGAAATGGTCTCGATGTAGGACGGCCTGCGCGGGTTGTCGCCGAGCGCCTTGCGGAGCTTGATGATGGCCTGGGTGAGCGCCTCGTCGCCGACGACCACGCCCGGCCACACGGTTGCGAGCAGGCCTTCGCGACTCGCTACCCGGCCCGGACGGTCGGCCAGCGCGATCAGTACCTGCATCGCCTTCGGCTCGATCCGCACCGTCTCCCCGGCGCGACCGATCTCGTTGGCCGCGGGATCGACCCACCATTCGCCGATCCGAAGATGCGGCTGGACGGGGATTTCGGCGCCAAGGGTCGGGGCAAGCATTGGGGGAGCTTCAGTCCAGACAATGCAAACCGTTGATCCGCCTACACAATGTTCCTCTTAGGACAAGCTTAGCCGTTTCGTAGGGCTTTCGCCTTCCCGGAATGGTAGACATGCAGCGCCAACCGCGCCATCCGCTCATCGTGCGGCCGCCGGTCGGCCCATGCATCGACCCAAGGAGAGGCCCACATGAAGCGCCATTCGTTCGGGATCGCCGCTGCGTTGATTTCGGGGCTGTGCCTGGCGCAGCCGTCTGCCACGGCGCCAGAGCAACTCGTCGTCAAGGCCGTCACCGAGAAGAAGGTCCAACAGCTGCCGTCCGGACCACTGTATTGGCGGATCGAGAACTTCCCGACCCTCGCGCAGGCGCAGGCCGTCGTCGGCTCGTACTCCCTTGCCGCCGAGGTCTCCGGCAAGGTCTGGCTCTTCACGCTCGGCCCCGCCGGCGGATCGACGCCAGGCGGAAGCAAGGTTGTCGAGATCGGACCCGTGCCCCCGCTGTCCGCTCCTGAGTACCTGTTGCGCATCAATCGCTCGGGGGGAGCCCCCGGCGCGAAGACGTCGGTCCATACCCACCCGGGCTCGGAGGCGTTCTACGTGCTGACCGGCCGGATCAGCCAGGAGACCCCGGTCGGCGTCGGCCATGCCGAAGCCGGCATGGCCATGAACGGACGGGGCCCCGACACGCCCATGCGGGTCTCCAGCAGCGGCACGAGCGATCTCAATGCGCTGGTCATGTTCGTGGTCGATGCCACGAGACCGTTCTCGTCTCCGGCCAAGTTGCCGTGATCGCGATCACTGGAATCGGCGCGCGACGCTTGCAGGATGCCTGGGATACGCCCCCCCCACGGAAGGACGTTCTCCGCCATTGACGCCCAGCGTGCGAGCCAAACGGGGCACTGCCGGGACGCAGACAAACGTCGAGTCGTGCGTCGGGGCGTCTGGTCGCCCGCAAGCTCAGGAAGGCTCGGCAGGGAAAGCAGGGTCAGACTCGACTTTCCGGCCCCGCTGCCGCGATCGACTCACCGCTCTCTGG
>DAOMBL010000485.1:0-2891 GCA_035427325.1 Casimicrobiaceae bacterium | reverse complement strand
GCGCGACGCTCGCCATGGAACGCTCCTGCTGCACGGCAGCCTCCGGCGTCGCGACGCCGGACTTGACCGCGTCGGCCCCGGCGTGCGCCTCCGCCGGTTTCGTGCGGGGACGTTCGCGTGCGGGCGAGGCGTCGCTCACGACCGTCGGCTCGATCGCGTCCCGCGGCAACGACTGGATCACGCCGATCGCGACGGTGCCGATCGCCGCGGCGGCCGCGAGCGGCATCCACCAGCGCCAGGGCCCGCGTGCCTCGGCAGCCGCTTCCGACCGCGGCTTCGCGCCGACGGCGCGACGGGCGGCGGCGCGGATCGCGTCGTCGATCGCGAGGGGCGGCGTCTCGCGCATCGCGTCGCGCCACGCCCGATCGACGACATCGTCGCGAAGGTCGTCGGTACCGCGCGTCACGCGAGATCCTCCAGCGCGGCGCGCAGCTTCGCGTAGGCGTAGCGCACGCGGCTCTTCACCGTCTCCTCGCCTGCGCCGGTCATCGCGGCGATGTCCGCGAGCGACAGCCCGGACTCGATGTGCAGCAGGAACGCGTCGCGCTGCGCGGGCGGAAGTTCCGACAGCGCGGCGTCGATGCGCTCGCGCGCGGCCCGCGACGCGACGCGCGTCTCCGGCTCGTCGACGCGAGACCCGGCGATGGGCTCGACGCGAGCGCCGCTGTCGTCGTCGCCAGCGTCGTCGAACGACTCGACGCGCGCGCGGCCGCTCGAAGGCCAGTGGTCGACGAGACGGTGGTGGGCGAGCGTGTAGAGCCAGGTCGCGAACTTCGCGGTCGGGACGTAGCTCGCGCGGGCGCGGATCGCGTTCATCCAGACGTCCTGGAACAGTTCGTCGGCGAGCCCGGCGTTGCCGAGGTGCCGCACGAGGTAGCGATAGAGGCCGCCCCGGTGGCGATCGTAGAGCCGGTCGAACGCGCCGGCGTCGCCCGCCGCGTAGGCCAGCATCAGTGCCTCGTCGCCGGCGTCGGCGCCGGCATCCGCGGGTCGCCGGGCGCGCGTCGCGTCGGGCATGATCCGCGCAGTATGCGGGCGGACGCCCGGCGCGGCAACGCGCAGCCCCACGACGCTCAGCGCGGATCGGGCACGAACCCCGGCCAGGCGGGGAACGGCGACGGGACGCGCGTCGCGTACCTCGGTCCGGGCACGATGCCGCGCGCGACGAGCGCCTCGTGGCGGTCGTAGCGGATCGCGACGGTCGCCTCGGGCGAGGAGGTCGCGCGGTCGAAGTTGACGCGCGTCACCCAGGACGTCTCGCTGCGCCCGTGTCCGGTGCCGAGCCGATCGTCGCGCCGCTTCATCGCCGACTCCGCCGAAGGCGCAGCGGCGGCTTCGTGCCTCTGCGTCGTGGCTCCGGCGCCGGCCTGCGCTTCGGCGGGGGCAGCCATCGGCGCCTCGGCGCGTTTCGCGTCGCCCGCCTCGTTCGCCATCCTCTGCCGCGGCGCCCAGGAGACCGGGAGACGCGCGCGGAACACCGCCAAAGCGGGCACGCCGACGTCGAGGGGGTGCCCGGTGCGCGCCGCGTAGCTCGACGCGATGTCGGTGAAATAGAACGCGGCGGTGTTGCTCATGCTCTTGCGCCAGCCGGCGACCTCCACGCTGCCGTAGGGTTCCAGAACATAGCCGGTCTGGTCGGGCGAGGCGGTCTCGCCGGTGATCGCGTTGACGCCGTCGACCGACAGGACGCCGAGGATGCGCGCGCCGGTGTGGTTGCGGATCCGGATCGCGTACTCGTGTCCCGGCGTGCCGACGATCCAGCGCTCGCCGTCCGAGAGGTACACGGGGAGCGGCGTCCCGTTGGTCCGGTCGATGACCTCGACGGTCGCGAGATGGGTGGACACCGCCGCCGTCGGCGGACTGGCCGCGCATGCCGCGGTCGGGAGCGCGAGTGCTGCGGCAATCGCAAGCGCGCGCAGCGGGGAACCCCGGCGCGTGGAAGGACGTGGGGATCGTGGCATCGCGGACCTCCGTTCTCATGGCTGGCGACGGCCGGCCTGTCGATCGTTGAACGGCGCGCGCGCGGACACGGGGTCAAATGCGTCGGCCCGAAGGCCGTCCTGCCGTGGGTCGGCCTTCAGGCCGACGCATGTCCCGCGCGTCGACGCAACTCGGTCGGGCTTCCGACCCACAGGCATGTCGATGCATCCCGTCGGGCTGAAGCCCGACCCACAGGCATGTCGATGCAGCCCGTCGGGCTGAAGCCCGACCCACCGGGATGTCGATGCGTCTCGTCGGGCTGAAGCCCGACCCACCGGGATGTCGATGCGTCTCGTCGGCCTGAAGGCCGACCCACAGGCATGTCGATGCAGCCCGTCGGGCTGAAGGCCGACCCACAGGGGCTCGAGCCGAACCTGCAGCCATCCTCCGGTGCCCGGCGGAACGCCGCGCTGCCCATGCCATAATCGCAGAACACTCGTTCGATCCCGCGCCGATGAAAGACGCCGCCCAACTCGCCCCGCTCGTCACCGGAGGTGCGTTCGCGCTCGCCTTCGTGTTCGGCTGGGTCGCGAACCGCGTGAGCTTCTGCACGATGGGCGCGGTCTCCGACGTCGTGAACTTCGGCGACTGGCGGCGAATGCGCATGTGGCTGCTCGCGATCGCGGTCGCGATCGCCGGCACCGGCGCACTGCAGGCCGCGGGATCGATCGACGTGGCGAAGTCGATCTACACCGGCGGCCAGGTCTCGTGGCTGTCGAACGTCGTCGGCGGCCTGCTGTTCGGATTCGGCATGGCGCTCGCCTCGGGCTGCGGCAGCAAGACGCTGATCCGCGTCGGCGCGGGCAACCTCAAGTCGCTCGTCGTGCTGATCGTGCTCGCGATCACCGCCTACATGACGCTGAAGGGCGCGTTCGCGGGCGGGCGCGCGTTCGTCCTCGATCCGGTCCGGC
>DAOMBL010000484.1:0-2892 GCA_035427325.1 Casimicrobiaceae bacterium | reverse complement strand
CGGAGGTCGAGCGCATGTACGGCGACATCTACCATGTCGTCGCGAGCTGGCTGCCGGACTACGCGCGCGACAACCGCAGCTAAGTGACCGTCGCGATCGGCTGCACCGGCGGGCGGCACCGTTCGGTCTACCTGGTCGAGCGGCTCGCGCGTGCGTTCGAGCAGCGCTATCCGGTCCTGCGACGCCATCGTGAACTGCACTGACGGGTGCGCGGTGCGGCAAGCGCGGGGCGGCGGCCGCCCGGGCGGCCGCACGGCCGTCGGCTGATGCTCGGTTCCCTCTTCTCCTCCGGCCGCGGTCCCTCCGGCGCGACGATCCCGCTCTTCCCGCTGCGGGCGGTGCTGTTTCCCGGCGGCCTGTTGCCGCTCAAGGTGTTCGAGCAGCGCTACATCGACATGACCAAGGCCTGCATGAAGGACGGCAAGCCGTTCGGGGTCGTGATGATCACCGGCGGCGACGAAGTGGCCGGACCCGGCGGAACGCCGTCGTTCGCGGACATCGGGACGCTCGCGACCATCACCGGTTGGGACATGCCGGAACTCGGCATCCTGCATCTCGCCACCCGGGGCCTCACCCGCTTCCAGGTGCGCGGGCACCGCGTGCAGCACGACCAGCTCGTGGTCGCGGAGGTCTCCGACATCCCCGACGAACCGCGCGTGAAGCTGCCCTCCGGTGCGGAGCCGCTCGCGCGCCTGCTCGAACTCGCCGCCGCGCGCGTCGGCGCGCAGAACTTCCCGGCCACGCAGGACTACGGCGACGCGAGCTGGGTCGGATACCGGCTGGCCGAGCTCCTTCCGTTGCCGCTGTCGATCAAGCAGAGCATGCTCGAGATCAACGACGCCGGCGTGCGGCTGTCGGTGCTCCGCCGGTTCCTGGAGCAGCAGGGCGTGTTGTAGCGACCTCCGGGCGCGCGCCGGGCCGGACGGCTCGCCTCGTTCCCGGAGGCTATAATTTCGCTCCCTGCACACCGTTTCCCCGAAGCGCCATGGCCGGCCACAGCAAGTGGGCGAACATCAAGCACAAGAAGGCCGCGGCCGACGCGAAGCGCGGCAAGATCTTCACGCGCCTCATCAAGGAGATCACCGTCAGCGCGCGCCTCGGCGGGCCCGACGCGTCGTCCAACCCGCGCCTGCGGCTCGCGATCGACAAGGCGCGCGAGCAGAACATGCCGAAGGACACGATCGACAACGCGATCCGGCGCGGCTCGGGCCAGCTCGACGGCGTGAGCTACGAGGAGATCCGCTACGAGGGCTACGGCATCGGCGGTGCCGCGGTGATCGTCGACTGCATGACGGACAACCGCACGCGCACGGCGGGTGACGTGCGCCACGCGTTCTCCAAGCACGGCGGCAACCTCGGGACCGACGGGTCGGTCGCGTACCTGTTCAAGCACTGCGGGCAGATCGTCCTCGCGCCCGGGACGAACGAGAACGAGGTCATTGATGCCGCGATCGATGCCGGGGCGGAGGACGTCGTGACCCACGACGACGGCAGCGTCGAGGTGATCACCGGCCCCTACGACCTGATCGCGGTCCGGGACGCGCTGGCGAAGGCGGGCCTGCGGCCGGAGGCGGCCGAGGTCGTGATGAAGCCGCTGAACGAGGTCGCGATGAAGGGCGAGGACGCCGAGCGCATGCAGAAGCTCGTCGACGCGCTCGAGTCGCTCGACGACGTGCAGGAGGTCTACACGTCGGCGGTGTACGAGGACGCCTGATGCTGGGTCTCGACGCGGCGGCGCCGCGCACGCCCGGAGCGCGGTGCGTCGCATCCGGAGCGTGGGCGTCTGGTGCAGAGGCGCCGTGTGCGCACGTCGGCGGCGGCGTCGACGGCGCCGCGCCGGAATCGGGTGGCCCGGTGCCGGCGCGGGTCGCGCGCGGCATCGCGGTCGTCGCCGGACGATGATCCGATGACGGACGCCCGGCGCATCCTCGGCGTCGACCCGGGGCTGCGCCTGACGGGCTTCGGGATCGTCGATTGCGCGCGCGGACGGCTCGCCTGCGTCGCGAGCGGCGTCGTGCGCACCGGGACGGGCGGCACGCCCCTCCGGCTGGGCGTGATCGTCCGCGACCTGGCGCACGTCATCGCCGAGTTCTCGCCGATGGAGGTCGTCGTCGAACGCGTCTTCGTCAACGTGAATCCGACCTCGACGCTCGCGCTGGGCCAGGCGCGCGGCGCGGCGATCGCGGCCGCGGTGCTCGCGGGCCTCCCGGTGCACGAATACACCGCCGGCCAGATCAAGCAGGCGGTCGTCGGCGGCGGCCGGGCGGCGAAATCGCAGGTGCAGGCGATGGTGAGCCGCCTTCTCGATCTTCCGGGCCTCCCGTCGCCCGACGCGGCCGACGCGCTCGCGGCGGCGATCTGCCACGCGCATGCGACGTCGGGCCTGGGCTCGCTCGCGCGCGGAGCGCCGCGCATGCGCGGAGGCCGCATGCTGCGCATCCGCGGCGGTTGACCATGCGCGCACCGCGTCGCGTCCGCGCCGTCGTGCTCGACATGGACGGCACGCTGCTGGACACCGAGCCGCTCGCCGCGCGCGCATGGCTCGACGCGGCCTCGATCCTCGGCCTGCGGTTCGACGAAGCGCTGCTGCCGTCGATGGTCGGGCGCACCTACGCCGACTGTCGCACGCTCCTCGTCGAGGCCTACCGCGACGCGACGCTGGTCGACCGGCTGATGCACGGCTGGCACGTCGCGTACGACGCGATCGTCGAGCGCGAGGGCCTCGCGTTCAAGCCGGGCGTCGCCGAACTCTTCGAATGGCTCGACGACGCCCGCTGGCCGAGGGCGGTCGCGACCTCGACCCGGCGCGCACGCGCGCTCGCCAAACTGGAGCACGCGGGCCTCGCCGCGCGCCTGGACGCGATCGTCGGCGGCGACGAGGTCGCGGGCGGC
>DAOMBL010000483.1:0-2907 GCA_035427325.1 Casimicrobiaceae bacterium | reverse complement strand
CCAGTTCGGCGAGTTCGTCGTTCACCGCGATCCGAAGGGCCTGGAACGTGCGCGTGGCCGGATCCTGACGCCACTCACCCCGCGTGCGCGCGCCGACGGCTTGGGCCACGATCGCGGCCAGTTCTCGCGTGGATGCGACGGGCCGGACCGAGCGAGCCGCAACAATCGCTCTTGCAATCGGTTGAGCAAGCCGTTCTTCACCATGATCGCGGATGACCTCCGTCAGTTCGCGCAGGCTCGCGCGGGCGAGAAACGCGGCGGCCGATTCCCCCGCGTCGGGATCCATGCGCATGTCGAGCGGGCCGTCGTGGCGGAACGAGAAGCCGCGCTTCGCCTCGTCGATCTGCGGCGAGCTGACGCCGAGATCGAGCAGCACGCCGTCGACCTCGTCGATCGCGAGCGCATCGAGAACGTCGTCGAGCGTCGAGAAACGCGCGCGCCGGAACGCGAGCCTCGCGTCGCCGATCGCCGCGGCTGCGCGCCCGGCTTCGGGGTCGCGGTCGATCGCGACGACGCGCCCGCGCTCGCCGAGTCGCGCGAGGATCGCGCGCGCGTGCCCGCCGCGCCCGAAGGTCGCATCGACGTAGACGCCGTCGGGGCGCAGCGAGAGCGCTGCGACCGACTCTTCGAGAAGGACGCTGATGTGTCGCCCATGCGGCATCAGAGCGAGAAGCCGTCGAGCGCAGGCGGAAGCGTCCCGCCGTCGAACGCGATCGCCTGCGCGGTGCGCGCGGCCCAGGCCGCGTCGTCCCACAGTTCGAACTTGCGACCCTGGCCGACGAGCACGACGCGCCGGTCGAGCGCCGCATAGCGGCGCAGCGCGGGCGGCACGAGGATGCGTCCGGCCGCGTCGATCTCCACGTCGTCGGCGTGACCGACGATGAGGCGCTGCAGCGCGCGGATGCGCTCGTCGAACGACGACAGCGACATCAACCGAGCCTGGATGGGCTCCCAGGCGTCGAGCGGATAGAGGAGCAGGCAGCGGGAAGGATCCGCGGTCAGCACGAGGCGCGAACCGCCCGAGGCGAGGATGGCATCGCGCTGGCGCGCGGGTACCGCGAAACGGCCTTTCGCGTCGAGCGCGAGTTCGGTGACGCCCCGGAATACCGGTGCACCCGAACCGCTATCGCCTGCGAATGTCGCCAACCTCGCCTCCCTCGATGCGGCCGACCGCCCGGCAGGTCGGGATTTCGGGCCGGATCGGCCAAAACCCCCACCTGAACCCACATTTCCCCACTTCTTGCCACTATACGCGCGATTTCGGCGCCAGGTCAACGAAAATGCTTGACCGAACAATCACTTAGCGTTGCATTCACCATACAATTCCAAATCCAATAAAAACAATGAGTTGTGACGCTATTCGAACGTATTACCGCAGATGGGACGAGCATCGGGCCTCCCGAATCGAACGAACGTTCGAGTTCGGACCCTCGACTGGACCAAGTAGGCAAATCCGCCCGGGTTGCCGCGCCGCACAAGCCGAATCGAGGTGCCGCGCACTTCATGCCATCGGCATGAGCGTCGCGGGACCGGGACGTCCGGAGGCCCGAATCCCGCGGCAAGGTCGCAAGGGCGATCGCCTTGCCGTCGTCGCGACGTGCCGGGACGGTCGCTCCTACCCCGGCCATGCACCCTGCACGACCCGGACTTCCCCGGTGCTTCCTGCAGGCTGCCCCGTCGTGCCGCCCCGTCGCGGCGGTCCTGTCGATCTCCGACGCGCACGCGGGGGTGCAGGACCGCCCGGCGGGCGCGGGCGTCGCCGCTGCGTCGATCACCGATGGGTCGCACCGCGACGCGGACATCGATGGCCGAGGCGCGGTGCGCCGCTGCGGCGCAATCGCGATCGACAGCCTCATGCGAGGCGTCACTCCCGGGCGTTGCCTTCCGGCGCGACCAGGAGAACTGGCGCGGCTCGGGCGAGCATGGCCCAGGCGGAGCGCCGTTCGGCCGCATCCACCGGCCCGGCGTCATCGGGACGTTCTTCGTCGCTTCCGAGATCGGCCGCCCCGCCCCGCGGCCGATCCCCGTTCCTTTCGGCCAAGCGTCCCGTTCGCGGCGCGCGTCGTCCCCCCGGGCGTGGCTTTTCGGCCACGGCCGGCGCCGCCGCCTGCTTCGAACTCATGACGGCGGCATGAATCCTGCCTGCAGTTGTGAGACACTGGACTGCCGGGCCGATGGGATCTCCCGATCGTGTCCGGTCTTCCGTCTCCGCACTGGAGGAACGTCATGCGCCGCGCCCGGTTCGTCCTAGCCGTCGTCGCAACCTGCGCACTCGCGGGCTGCGCGAGTTGGAACGATCGTTACGGCTACGTGCGATCAGATCCCGTCATCTGGTTCCTGGGCGGCGCGCCGACAGAAACGCAGCTCGACTGGCCGCGCCGCGAAGTGCCGACCCTGCGCCCGCTCATCTCGCCGGACTACGTGTCCGCGAAACAGCCGCACCCGCTCGACTATCCGCGCGGCTGGTCGCCGGAGTGGCCGCCTTACTGACGCGCGCGGGACTCCGCACGCGCCCGACCCTCGTCGCCAACCGGGATCCTCGGCGCAGCCTCGCGTCGCGCCATCCCGGGCGCCTCGACCGACGAGCCCGGAACGGCGGCACCCTTCGGTCGCCGGTCGGAACGCCATTGGCTGGCACGCGCGGTCGGGTCGCCCGGCGACGGCGGCCGCGACCGGCCGCGCATCGATCGACCCGCACCCGCAGCGCGGATCGCGGTGGAAGCGTCCGCGCTCGATCGGTGGCGCGCCCGACAGGATTCTAACCCGTGACCCTTGGCTTCGGAAACCAATACTCTATCCAACTGAGACACGGGCGCGCGACCCCGACACTGTAGCGCCCGCCCGGCGCCAGCGTCCAACGCGGACCCCGCCCGGTTTAATGCGCGTCTTTGCCCGCCCGATCCGCCG
>DAOMBL010000482.1:0-2942 GCA_035427325.1 Casimicrobiaceae bacterium | reverse complement strand
TCGGGCGGGCGCCGGCCGTCGCGGGAACGCGCGTCCTCGAGCCGGCGCGGCGCGCTATCCCTTCGGCCGCTTGTCGACGACGCGCTTCGCCTTGCCGAGCGAACGCTCGATGCCGCCGGGCGCGACGACCCGAACCTCGGCCGAGACGCCGATCAACGACTTGACGAGGTGCGCGAGCGCGGCGCCCGCGCGATCGCCGTCCGCGCTGCCGGCCGCGGGCGCGCGCTCGACCAGCACCGCCATCTCGTCCAGGTTCTTCGGACGGGTGATCTCGATCTGGTAGTGCGCGACGAGCTCCGGATGGCGCAGGATCAGTTCCTCGACCTGCGTCGGGAACACGTTGACGCCGCGGATGATCATCATGTCGTCCGAGCGCCCGGTGATCTTCTCGATGCGCCGCATCGACCGCGCGGTCGGCGGCAGCAGGCGCGTGAGGTCGCGGGTGCGGTAGCGGATCACCGGCATCGCTTCCTTGGTGAGCGAGGTGAACACGAGTTCGCCCTTCTCGCCGTCGGGCAGCACGGCGCCCGTCGCCGGATCGACGATCTCGGGATAGAAGTGGTCCTCCCAGACCGTGAGCCCGTCCTTGGTCTCGATGCACTCCTGCGCGACACCCGGCCCCATCACCTCGGAGAGGCCGTAGATGTCGATGGCGTCGATCGAGAGCTTCGCCTCGATCGCCTGCCGCATCGCGGGCGTCCAGGGCTCCGCGCCGAAGATGCCGATCGCGAGCGAGCACGACCGCGGGTCCATTCCCTGGCGTTCCATCTCCTCGGCGATCGCCAGCATGTAGGACGGCGTCACCATGATCACGTCGGGCCGGAAGTCGGCGATGAGCTGCACCTGCTTCTCGGTCTGGCCGCCCGACATCGGGATCACCGTGCAGCCGAGCTTCTCGGCGCCGTAGTGCGCGCCGAGGCCGCCGGTGAAGAGGCCGTAGCCATAGGCGACATGCACGATGTCGCCGGCGCGACCGCCCGCGGCCCGGATCGAGCGTGCCATCGCCGTCGCCCAGGTGTCGATGTCCTTCGCCGTGTAGCCGACGACGGTCGGCTTGCCGGTCGTGCCCGACGACGCGTGCACGCGGACGACCTCGCCGCGCGGCACCGCGAACATCCCGAACGGATAGTTGTCGCGGAGGTCCGCCTTGGTCGTGAACGGGAACTTCGCGAGATCGGCGAGCGTCCGGAGGTCGTCGGGGTGCGCACCGGCCCGGTCGAACGCGCGGCGGTAGTGCGGCACGTTGCGGTACGCGTGCGCGAGGCTCCAGCGCATCCGCTCGAGCTGCAGCGCCGCGAGTTCGTCGCGGCTGGCGCGCTCGATCGGCTCGAGTTCGTCGGGACGCGGTTGTTTCGACGGCATCGTTTCCTCCGATGGGGTCAGGCTCCAGCGCCCGGAAAGCAGGGTCAGACTCGACTTTTCGGCGGCCATGGAGCCCAGGCCGACATCGACGCGGAAAGTCGAGTCTGACCCTACTTTCCTGGCTCCTCGATCACGTGTCCCTTGATCCGGTAGCTCTTGCCGCGGAACAGCGCGATCCTCTCGCCGCGCTGGTTGAACACCTCGATGTCGTAGACGCCGGTGCGTCCCGACGCGCTGCGCTCGACGCCTCGCGCCGTCAGCTCGTCGCCCTCGCGCGCCGGCGCGAGGAAGTCGATCGAGCACCCCGACGCCACCGTCGACAGATTGTAGCTGTTGCAGGCGTAGGCGAACGCGCTGTCCGCGAGCGTGAAGATGAAGCCGCCATGGCAGATCGCGTGCCCGTTCAGCATGTCGCGGCGCACCGTCATCGCGAGGTCGGCCCGGCCCGGCCCGCAGGCCACGACCCGGATGCCGAGCGCCCGGGTCGCGTGGTCGCGCCGGTACATGTCGTCGGCGACCCGCTCGGCCAGGCGCTGCGCCTCCTCCGGCGTGGCCGCGGGATGATGCTCGCCCATTGCCGTTCCCTCCTCCGGTCAGCCCGACAGCCGGGCGCCCGTCTGGGCCGCGCGCGCGAGGCGCGGCGAGACACGGTACCGGTCCTCGCCGTAGTGCGCGGACAGGTTCGCCATCACGGCGCCGATGCGCGCCGCGCCTGCCGCATCCCCCCAGGCCAGCGGCCCGCGCGGATAGTTGACGCCCTTCTGCATCGCGAGGTCGATGTCGGACGCGGTCGCGATGCCCTGCATCGCGGCATCGGCCGCCTCGTTGACGAGCATCGCCACGGTGCGCATCACGGCGAGCCCCGCGACGTCGTCGAGACGGGACACCGCGAGCCCCGCGTGCTGCAGCACGCCGACCGCCGCGTCGACCGCCTCCCGGGCGCAGGTGTCGGACGCGGAGATGGCGAGGCGCTTCGCGGTCGCGTAGTCGAGCGCGAGGTCGAGCAGCACGAGGTTCGAAGCGCCGGTCGCCGCCGCGCGGGCGCTCGCCGTGCGACCGTCGGTGAGCGCGACCCACGCGGCGCCCGCGTCGATCGCCCCGTCGGGGAAGAGCGAGTGCATCGGGCGCTTCTGCACCACGATGCCCGCTGCCGCCATGCGCGCGACGAGCGGCTTCAGCGGCCCGGGCTCGCCGTGGATCGCGACCCGGGGCACGGCGTCCGCGCGCGGCAGGGTCGCGGGCGCGGGTGGCGCGGCACCGGGCGAGTGATCGTAGAAGCCCCGTCCGCTCTTGCGCCCGAGGCGGCCGGCGGCCACGAGTTCGCGCTGGAGGCCGGACGGCGCGTAACGCGGATCGTGGAAGGTCGCCTCCCACACGCTGCGGGTCACCGCGTAGTTGACGTCGTGCCCGATCAGGTCCATCAGCTCGAACGGCCCCATCCGGAAGCCGCCGGCCTCGCGCATCACCGCGTCGATCGTCGCGGGCTCGGCCGCGCGCTCCGCGAGGAGCCTCAGTGCCTCGCCGTAGAACGGGCGCGCGCAGCGGTTGACGATGAACCCGGGCGTCGATGCCGCGTGCAC
>DAOMBL010000481.1:0-2956 GCA_035427325.1 Casimicrobiaceae bacterium | reverse complement strand
CACTGCTGCAGGACCAGGCCCTGCGCGAGCGAATGGGGCGCAACGCGCGCCGGATCTTCGAGTAGCGATTCGACAAGAATCTCGCCATAGAGAAATGGCGTGGGTTGCTCACCGAGGTGGCTGAGGGCCGGCGCGGGTGAGTGATCGCGCGCTTCGTGTGTCGGCGTGAAGGCCACCCCACATGCGAGGCGCGATGTCGGCCTGAAGGCCGACGTACAACCCCACCACTGTGGGTCGGGCTTCAGCCCGACAGGATGTGCGCCAATGCGACGGAACGGCGTCGGCCTGAAGGCCGACCCACAATCCCACCGCTGTAGGTCGGGCTTCAGCCCGACACCTTCATCCCGACACCTCGGGCCCTCCGCCGCAAGGCTGAATGACGGCGAGTCCTGCCTGCGCATAGGCTGGACGTCACCTTGAGCTCGACGGTCCGTCCTACCGCGATCCGAAGGTCGGCCCGGCACCGAAAAAGAACCCCGATCAGGCCCCGAAATCTGCGGCAAAATGACCCACTGAACGTAACCCCTCGGGACGCTTCTCGGCAACCGCCGCCCTGACCGGTATATGCCGACTCCCCCTGGCCGATTTATGCCGGCTCGTGACAGCATCGAGCGACTTCGCCCGCCGCACGTACGGTGGCACCAGCGTCGACCGAAACACCGCCGGCTCCTCGACGCGGGAGCGCGCCTTCGGCACCCGAACCGCGACCGCACCGAGTCCAGTGAGCACTTCGCGCCGCGCTTGAAAGCCGTTGCGCACGACCGCGCAACGGCCGAGCTCGTCACGCTGCCTGGCGAACCGCGACAGAAACTCCTCAAACTCCAATTGCAAGGCTTCCGCGATCAGGCGCTGCGCTCCCTCGCGCAGCATCGTGCTCAACAAATCCTGTCCCTCGGTTGGCGCAGCGGAACTACCGTATCCTTCTTCATGGTGGCGTGGCCCTCGTTGTTTGCTGAAATCCGACTTCGACACTCGAATTCCAGCAGGTCACGCCGCCTTCTTCAACTTATCGCCGTACACCAGATTCCGTTATAGCTCGCCGCTGATGCCACGATGGTCAAGTGATAACCTCGGCGCACGGGGATAGGTGGTCAGGGGCACCACAGCGTGGACGAGTCCTGGCAAGCGCGGCCAGCTTCGCAAACAATGAGACCTTTCGCGTGAACTTACTCGAGCGTTTCTACCCCGAAAGCCGCTTCGGCGGTTACTCCGATCGTGATGGAACCGCCATGTTCTACGGGCGCATTCAGGCCATGTTGTCGCCGGGGATGACGGTGCTCGACGTGGGCTGCGGCCGGGGCGCAGCCTTGGCCGACGATCCTGTTCGCTGGCGGCGGGAGCTGCGGCGCTTGCGGGGCCGCTGCGAACGTGTGATCGGAATCGATGTCGATCCCGTGGGGTCGGAGAACCCTGGGCTGGACGAGTTTCGCCACCTTCGTGATCCATCCACATGGCCTATCGACGACGCGTCCGTAGACCTCATCTTGGCGGATTTCGTACTTGAGCACATCGACGATCCCGCGAGCTTTTTCGCGGAAGTGAACAGGGTGCTGAAATCGCCCGTTCCCGGGACGGGGGGGGTGTTCTGCGCTCGCACGACGAACCGGCTGGGTTACGTGGGCCTAGTAGCCTCGTTGGTTCCCAATGAGCGCCATGTCCGCGTGCTCGAGAAGGTGCAGCGAGATCGCAAGGAAGTCGACGTCTTTCCAACCCGCTACCGTGTGAACACGGTGTGGCGCCTCAGGGCGGAGTTGAGGAAGATCGGATTCGAGGCCGTCGTATACGGGTACGAGGCGGAGCCTTCCTACCTTCGGTTCTCCGCTGTTGCGTATGGTATTGGCAGGCTGCTGCATTGGCTCACGCCGCCACCGTTGCGCACTTGCCTGTTCGTGTTCGGCAGGAAGCTCGCGCCCCAATGATGGGCAACGGCACGCGGGGAGCGGGGCGTTATCGGTTGAAGTCGTAGGAGCAGCGGCTTGGCCAGGAAAGCCGGTCTTGAATTTCGTGTGGATGGGCCGTGCGTAATGGGTGACGGGCAACCGCATCCCGGGCGCAGACGGATCGGGGACGTTTCTTGTGCGGCTTAGCCGGATTCCTAGCGGGGATGCCCGCTCCGGAGGAGTCAGGTGGCGATGTCGTTGCGCGCATGCTCGAGCGCATGCGCCACCGCTGCCCGGACGGCGATGGCCGGTGGCAGGAATGCGGGGTCGCGCTCGGGCATCGGAGGCTGGCTATTATCGATCTCGACGTGCGCGCAGCGCAACCAATGCACTCGATCGACGGGCGGTACGTCATCGTCTATCACGGCGAGATCTACAACTATCGTTCGTTGCGCAGGGAGCTTGAGGCCGCGGGCACGCCGTTCCGCACGACGTCCGACACGGAGGTGATCCTCGCGCTCTTCGCCGACCGCGGCGAGGCGATGCTGCCCCGGCTGCATCGGCATGTTCGCGTTCGTGATCTTGGACCGGAGCTTTTGTCAATTCTGGTGTACGCGAGTTACCATGGTTCACACGGAGTCGCCACGACAGTTTCGGATCATCTCCTTCCGCAAGGCGACGAAACGTGAGCAGGAAATCTTCTTCCAGAACCTCTAGAACCGATTGGGCGCGGGTTCGAGCGATGTCGGACCGCGAGATCGCGGTTTCCGTGGAGCACCCGGAGGCGTCGCTGAAGCACATCGTGCGCGGAATCGTGCGGCGCGGCCTGAAGCCGGTGCCGCCGAAGGCGTCCATCTCGCTGCGTCTCGACGCCGACGTGCTCGAGTGGTTGAAGGCCCAGGGCCCGGGCTATCAGACCCGCATCAACGCGATCCTGCGCGCGGTCAAGGACGCGTCCTCTTGACCGGCCGGGCAGTCGAACGCGCCGGTGTGGCGAAGCGACTGACGGCTCCCGATCGTCCCTTCGATCCGCCGGCCGCGTTCGGAGCGAGCCGGTGACCCCGCTGATCGACATC
>DAOMBL010000480.1:0-2956 GCA_035427325.1 Casimicrobiaceae bacterium | reverse complement strand
GGCCCGCGCCGCGGGGTCGCGGACGGGACCGGTCAGCGCATCGCGCGGCCGGCGAGGCGCTCGGGCGTGGCGAACGGCGAACGCGGCGGATGGACCATCGCGTCGAGCGGCAGGTGCAGCGTCTGTTCCATCATGAACTGTCCGGAGATCACCGCGTGCATCACCTGGTCGGAGAAACACAGCCAGGTCGTGCCCGGCGCGAACCGGACCTCGCGCCGCGGGGCGTCCCGCTGGTAGCTGGCGTCGAGCTTCGCGCGGTCGTGGAGCAGCAGCATCACGTGGTCGTATTCGCTGCGTCGCCCCCGCGTCACGCGCAGCGCGGACAGCATGGCGGCCTTGCCGGGCGGCTGCGGCCGGATCGACGGCAGGAACCGCGCGGCCATGTCGGCGAACGGCTCACCCACGCGCCAGACGCGGTCCTCGCCCGACGGATTGACGTTGCAGAACACGCGCAGGATGCGCTCGCCGCCGGACGGCCGCGACGGAAACGCGTCGACGTGCAGGCGCGTGTCGTCGTGACGCGGGGATTGCGCCCGCCCAGCGACGGAGGCCGGCCGGAAACTCGTGCGCGCGCGGCGGATGCGGTGCGCATACTCCGGCAACAGGCGCTCGACCAGCGTGGCGGCCGATCGCGCGAATCGCGCGACCATCGCGGCGAGCGCGCGCGCATCGTCGCCGCGGGCGGTGGTGCCCCGGACCGCGTCGCCGTCGAGGCCGATGTTCTTGCGCGATCCGTCGAGCCAGCGCGCGTCGAGGAACCGGCGTTCCTCGGGCGCGAACGCAAACGAGCAGTCGGGCAATACCAGCACGCCGCCCGATTCGAGGATCAGGACGGCGCGCGCGCTCTCCTCCGCCGTCCAGTCCGAGGTCCAGGTGCGTGCCTTCCAGATTTCGATCGGTGCGTCCATGATGCGATGGGGCGGGCGGCTCACGGTGGCGCTGAACCGCGAAGTGTATCGCCCGTTCAGCGCAACGCGAGGTCGACGCGCGCGGAAGGCCGAGGCGTCCCGCCACGTGCCGCGTCGCCGCCGGCCTGCGCGGGCGCCTCGCCACCGAGCTTCGGAGCGAGCAGGAACAGCCGGTCGCCGGCCACCCCCTTCGCGACGAGCGCGTCCTTCACGGCCTGCGCACGCGCGGTCGCGAGCTGGCGCAGCGCCTCGTCGTCGACCTTCGCGCCGGCGAGGAGCATCGCCTCCATCTCGGCGGGAGGGACATCCTTCAGCATGCCCAGGACGTTGCGCGGACGGTCCGGGATCGGTGCCTCGCGGTAGGCGGCCGCGAGCCAGCGCGTCCGCTCGTCGGCGCCGATCGTGACGGCGTCCACCGATTCGGGTGCGCTTCCCGACGACGCCAGCGCCTTCATCTTCTCGCGTTTCATCGCCGCCTCGACGCTCGCGCGCCGCATCGCCTCGCGATCCCCGGCCGGGTCCGCGTGCCCGCCGATGTCGAGCTTCAGCCCCGGACGGTCCGCGAGCGCCTTGCCGAGCGTGTCGATGCGCTTCTGCGCCTCGGGTCCGAGGGCGGCGCTGCCCGCGGCGAACGGCACCGTCGACAGTTCCTCGCCTCCGCCGAACGCGGCCGAGAGCAGCGCGAACGGCGCGGTGACCGCCTTCGTGATCAGGTTGACGATCACCTGGACGATGAGGCCGCCGATCGAGAACTTCGGGTCGTCGAGCGATCCGGAGATCGGCAGCCGGATGTCGATCACGCCGTTGCGATCCTTGAGCAGCGAGACCGCGAGGAGCACCGGGAGCTTGGTGGCGGTCGGACTCTCGACGCGCTCCCGGTTGAACACGAGCTGGTCGAGCACGAGCTGGTTCTCGGCGGCGAGCTTGCGGTCCTCGATGCGGTAGTGCACGTCGAACGACAGCTTGCCCTTCTCGATCCCGTAGCCCGCGTACTTGATCGCGTAGGGCGAGAGCGGTGGCAGGTCGACGTCGCGCGCCTTGCCGGTGAGGTCGAGCGCGAGTTCGCGCGCGAACGGCTGGATGCGGCCCTGCACCTCCACCGGGGCCGCGCGATCGATCCGTGCGGCGATCGACACTTCGCCCGCCTTCTCGGGCGACATCGCGCCGATGGTCCCGGCGACGTCGGTCAGGTTCGCCGAGTAGTTCGGCCGCACGAAGAGATCCGAGAAGGCGACGTTGCCGCCGGAGAGTTCGATCCGGCCGATCGACACCGGCGTGGCCTCCCTCGCGTCGGCCGGAGCGGCGGGCGCGGGCTTCGCATCGGGACGCGGCTCGGGCTCCGCGCCCGGCGTCAGGAGGCGCGTCAGGTTGAGCGTGCCGTCGGGGTAGACGATCACCCGCGCGTAGTAGTCCGCGGCGACGATACGGTCGATCGAGGCCCGGAACGGCGAGGTCGTGACGTCGAGGCCTTCGATCGCGAGCGACTGCCAGCGCGCGAGGTCGGAGGCGGTCGGCTTGTCGAGCGCCGCGAACCCGGTCACGGTGACATTGCCCTTCCAGGACGCTTTCGCAGACGCGCCTTCGCGCGTCTCGACGGACAGGTTGCCCTTCGCCGCGAGCTGCCCGCCGGTCAGCGAGACGTTCACCTGCGACTCGACGTAGGGGCGGACCGACACGAGGCCGAGGCCCGACGCGTCGAGGCGCCCGGCGATCGAGAACGGATTGGTGACGACCGGCCCCTCGAACGCGAACCGGCCCCGGTCGCCGAGCCGCGTGCGCAACGCGAGCTGCGACTTCGCGCCGCGCGCATTCGAATAGTCGCCGATCGAGAGCGACAGGTCGCGTGCGGCGAGCTTCACCGGAGGGTTCGGCACGCGGTCCTCCAGGTCGGCGCTCACCCGGTCCAGCGCGACCTTTCGCACCTGCAGCGTCCAGGTCCGGTCGTCGGCGGACGCCGTACCGGTCGACTGCGTCGTCTTCATGATGCGCGCGGCCTCGAGCGTGCCGTCGCGCTCCCGCGCGATCCGCAGCACCGCACCGCTGCCCTC
>DAOMBL010000479.1:0-2957 GCA_035427325.1 Casimicrobiaceae bacterium | reverse complement strand
GTGGGTCGGCCTTCAGGCCGACACATTTCTTCCGCATCGCCACGGACCCCGTCGGTTACTGAAGCCCGACCCACAGAGGCTGAAGCCCAAGCCGTCGGGCTGAAGCCCGACCCACAGGCAGGGCGCGATTCAGCGCTTGACGAAGTCGATGACGATCGCGCCGGGTTCGCGCTGCCGGTATTCGATCGACACGCGCTCGCCGTAGCGCGCCGCGAGCTGGTCGAGGAGCGGCAGCGGGTCGTGGTCGTTGACGAAACGCATCGTCTCGCCCGGATGCAAGGCATCGAGCGCGCCGAAGATCGCCGCGTGGCGGAAGCGCTTGGCGATCGCGCGCGCGTCGAACGGATAGATCGCGTCGGGTGACAGGTGCAGGTGCGGGGCTTGGGCCATCGGGGTCCTCGTCTTCGGGGATGGGGCGGCAGGTGCCGCCGGTTCAGGAACGGCTCGTCCAGTAGTTCTCGAAGCTCATCTGGCCGGGGGCGTGGCGCCGCGTCGGCCGGAATCCGCGCGCGGTGAGCCGCTGGCGCATCGCCTGGGCGAGCGCGGGATTGCCGCAGGTCATCACGCGCGCGTGCGCCACGTCGATCGTCGCGCCCGCGGCGGCCTCGAGGCGCCCGTCGTCGAGGAGATCGGGAATGCGCGAGGCGAGCGCGGTTGCGCCGGGTTCGCGCGTCACCACGGGAAGGTAGCGGAGTGTCGCCGGTCCGGGCGCGGACGACGGATCGCGCGCGAAGCCCGCCAGTTCTCCGGCGGGGGCGAGTTCGGCGGCGGTGCGGACGCTGTGCACGACGACGATGCGCTCGAACGCGCGCCACACGCCGGGGTCGCGCAGGATCGACAGGAACGGCGCGATGCCGGTGCCGCTCGCCACGAGCCACAGGTCCGTCCCGGGCGCGAGCGCGTCGACGGTGAGGAACCCGTAGCTCGCACGCTCGACTTCGGCAGGGTCGCCCGGGGCGCAGCGCGCTGCGAGCGCCGAGAAGGCGCCCCCCGGAACGAGCGTGCACAGGAAGTCGAGGTGCGGGTCGTTCACCGCGGAGGCGATCGAGAGCGGACGCACGAGCGTGCCGGCGGATCCCGAGAGCCCGACGCGGGCGTAGTGCCCCGGTGTGAAGCGAAACGCGGCGCTGCGCGACAGGCGCAGCGACACGAGCGCGTCCGTCCAGCGGCGGACCGCGAGGACGGTCTCGCGCGTCGCGCGCGCCGCCTCGGGCGGCACGGCGGGCCTTTCCGGCAGGGTCAGTGGTTGCACTGGCACCCGCGTGGTTCGGCGACGGCCGTCGGGGCCGCGCCGGCCTTGCCGATCGCGACGCGCCAGACCTCGGGTCCCTGTTCGAGGTACTCCCAGGTGAATTCGGCGGTCGATTCGGCCTTGAACTGATAGTAGAGCGGCTTGGGGTCGTGGTCGTTCACGAGCACGAGGCTCTCGCCCGGGGCGAGCGCGTCGAAGGTCCGGAAGATGAGCGGGTGGCGTTCGCGCGGGACGATCGAGCGGACGTCGAGCGTGGCGGGCGTGGCGGTCGTGGTCATGGCGGGCTCCGGTCGGGGGCGGTGCGGCGGGCGCAGCGCCCGCCGGGACTTCGAACAGGTAGAATGGATACACCTTCAGTGTACCCGCCCGCCACCTTTGAAGCAATATTCTTGATGCATCTTAACCGCCGATGCGCCTGACCGGGTTCTCCGACTACACGCTCCGGGTGCTGATGTACCTGGCCCTCGACCGCGACCGCCTCGCCACGATCCCCGAGATCGCCGCCGCCTACGGCATCTCGCGCAACCACCTGATGAAGGTGGTCCAGCACCTCGGGCAGACCGGAACGGTCGAGACCGTGCGCGGCAAGGGCGGGGGACTCCGCCTGGCGCGCCCACCCGAGACCATCCGGATCGGCGAGGTCGTGCGCGCCGCCGAGGGCGATGCGCCGATCGTCGAATGCCTGTCGGGCGAGGCGAAGTCCTGCGCGATCGCCCCGGTGTGCCGCCTGCGCCGGGTGCTGGTCGACGGGTTCGACGCGCTCTACGAGCACCTCGACCGCACCACGCTCGCCGATCTCGTCGGCAGCGGTCGGCCGCTCGCCTCCGTGCTGAAGGGTCCCTCGCGGCCCGCCTCCGGAAGAGCCGCCGCGACGCGCCGCTGAGGCGTCGACGCACGAAGCGGTCCCGGTCCGGCGACGCCGGGGGCCGTCGTACACTTCGGCCATGTCGCTCGTCGTCCTGTTCGCGCTCCCGTTCGCCGGGAGCGTCGCCGCCGCGCTGTTGCCCGCGCACGCCCGCACCACCGCCGCGAGCCTCGCGGGGCTGGTCGCGCTCGCCTGCGCGGTCGGCGTCGGATTCCTCTTCCCGGAGGTCCGGAACGGCGGCGTGATTCGCGAGTCCTGGTCGTGGCTGCCCGCTGCGGGCGTCGCGTTCACGCTGCGGCTCGACGGCTTCGCGTGGATGTTCGCGATGCTCGTGACCGGCATCGGCGCGCTGGTGGCGCTCTACGCGCGCTACTACATGTCGCCCGCCGATCCGGTGCCGCGCTTCTTCGCGCTGTTCCTCGCGTTCATGGGCGCGATGCTGGGCGTCGTGCTCGCGGGCGACCTCGTGATGCTCGCGTTCTTCTGGGAACTCACGAGCCTCGTGTCGTTCCTGCTGATCGGCTACTGGCACCACCGCGCCGACGCGCGCCGGGGCGCGCGCATGGCGCTCGTGGTCACCGGCACCGGCGGGCTGTGCCTGCTGGCGGGCGTCCTCGTCCTCGGCCGCATCGTCGGCAGCTACGACCTGGACGCGGTGCTCGCCTCCGGCGAGCGTCTCCGCGCCCACGAACTCTATCCGGTCGCGCTCGTCCTCGTGCTCCTCGGCGCACTCACCAAGAGCGCGCAGTTCCCGTTCCACTTCTGGCTGCCGCGCGCGATGGCCGCGCCGACCCCGGTCTCGGCCTACCTGCACTCGGCGACGATGGTGAAGGCGGGCGT
>DAOMBL010000478.1:0-2965 GCA_035427325.1 Casimicrobiaceae bacterium | reverse complement strand
CGCGCAGGAGGGCCTCCGGCGGGATGTCCTCGGGGCGCTTGCAGTGGACGCACAGCCGGCGGCCCAGACGCTGCGCCGTGATCAGGATCACCGACGACGCGATGTTGAACGGCGCCACGCCCATGTTCTGGAGTCGCGTGAGCGTCGTCGGCGCATCGTTGGTGTGGAGCGTGGACAGCACCAGGTGCCCGGTCTGCGCGGCCTTGATCGCGATGTCCGCGGTCTCGAGGTCGCGGATTTCGCCGACCATCACGATGTCCGGGTCCTGGCGCAGGAACGAGCGCAGCGCCGCGGCGAAGGTGAGCCCCGCCTTCTCGTTGACGTTCACCTGGTTGACGCCGGGGAGCTGGATTTCCGCGGGGTCCTCGGCCGTCGAGATGTTGATGCCGGGCTGGTTCAGGATGTTGAGGCAGGTGTAGAGGGAGACCGTCTTCCCGGAACCGGTCGGCCCGGTCACGAGGATCATGCCGTAGGGGCGGCCGATCGCCGCGAGCAGCGCCTGCTGCTGGTCGTGCTCGTAGCCCAGCGCATCGATGCCGAGCTTGATGCCCGACGAGTCGAGGATGCGCATCACGATCTTCTCGCCGTAGAGCGTCGGCAGCGTCGAGACGCGGAAGTCGATCGACTTGGTCTTCGACAGCACGAGCTTCATCCGGCCGTCCTGCGGCACGCGCTTCTCGGCGATGTCCAGCCGGCTGATGACCTTGATCCGCGAGGCGACCTTGTCCTTGATCCCGAGCGGAGGCTGCGCGACTTCCGAGAGCACGCCGTCGATCCGGTAGCGGATCCGGAAGAACTTCTCGTAGGGCTCGAAGTGGATGTCCGAGGCGCCCGCGGCGATCGCGTCGACCAGGATCTTCTGGATGTACTTGACGACCGGGGCGTCCTCGACCTCCGCATCCTCTTCGGGCGATGCCCCGCTTTCCTTGACCTCGACGTCGAGATCCTCGAGGTTCGCCGCATCCTTGAGCGATGCACCGGAGGCGTCGAGGATCCGGTGGATGACCTGTCCGAGCTTGTCGTCCTCGACGACGATCGGCTCGACGACGAGGTTGGTCTTGAAGCGGACTTCGTCGAGCGCCTGCAGGTTCGCGGGGTCGGAGACCGCGACGAACAGCCTGTTCCCGCGCTTCGCGAGCGGGAGCACACGCCGCGCCTGCGCGATCTTCGCGTCGAAGTATTCCTTCGGGAAGTGATCGAGGTCGTAGGTCGCGAGGTCGAGCAGCGGCACGCCGAAGGCCCGCGAGCCGAACACGGCGATCTGCAGCGACGTGAGGCGCTTGCTCGTGAGGACCTGCTCGACGAACGTGAGGCCGGCCGCCTGCGCCTGGCTCTGCAGCGCATCCGCCTCCGACTCGGGAACGAGCCCGTGCTGGGCGAGCGCCCGCGCGAGGCCGGACAGGTTGCGCGAGGCGGCTTGGGTGGCCATGGTCGGGATCGTCAGCGGAGCGAACGGCAGGAACCTGTTCCGAAGCAACGATCATGCCCCGGACGCAGGATCGAAACTACTTTTTATCGCCGCGCCAAATACATGAAATTCAACGAGAAGATGATGCCTTCTCGGGGGGGCTTTGTAAAGGCGAGCCGGCTCGGCCCACGGGCGGCAGCAACCTGACGACTTTCACCGCCCGATCCAGCGTCTGGACCACCTCGATCGACTGGCCCGCCAGGCGGAACGAGGCACCCGCCTCCGGGATGTCGCCCAGGTGCTCGACGATGAGCCCGTTGAGGGTTTTCGGACCGTCGAGCGGAAAGCGCGTGCCGAGGCGCCGGTTCACCGTCCGCAGCGACGCCATGCCGTCCACGGTCACGCTGCCGTCGGACTCGCGCCGGAACCCGCTCCCCGCGTCGGGGGCGGTCGTCGTGAACTCGCCGATGATCTCCTCGACGATGTCCTCGATCGTCACCAGTCCCTTGAGTTCGCCGTACTCGTCGACGACGAGCCCGATGCGCTGGCCTTCGGCCTGGAACTGAGTGAGCTGCGTCAGGAGCGAGGTGCTCGCCGGGACGAAGTAGGGCTTCCGCAACAGCGCCCGGAGGGATTCGGGATCGATTTCCTCGCCGTCCTGCATCAGGCCGACGACGTTCTTGAGGTGCAGGATGCCGATGATCCGGTCGGGCGAACCGTCGCAGACCGGCAATCGCGTGTGATAGCTCGTCGCGAGCTGCTGGCGCAGGAGCTGCGGCTTCGCCGCGAGGTCGATCGCGTGGATCTGCGGGCGCGGCACCATCACGTCCTCGACGGTCACCGCCTCGAGATCGAACAGGTTCGCGAGCATCGCCCGGTGCTTGCCCCGGAAGTACTGATTGCCCTCGAGGACGAGCGCGCGGATCTCCTCCTGCGACAGCGTTCCGCCCGCATCCTTCGGCGGCGCGATGCGCATCAGCCGGAGCAGCGCCTGGACGAACAGGTTGACGAACCACACCGCGGGTTTCGCGATCTTGAGGAGCGGCGCGAGCGCGATCGCCGCCACGGGCGCCAGCCGGTCGGCGTACGCCGCGCCGACGACCTTCGGCGTGACCTCGGAGAACACGAGGATCAGGAACGTGATCGCGACGGTGCCGCCGGCGAGCGCGTACCGGCCCTCGCCGAACAGCCGCTCGGTCAGCACGGCGGTCAGCGTCGCCGCCGCGGCGTTGATCAGGTTGTTGCCGAGCAGGATGACGCCGAGCAGCCGGTCGGTCTGCGCGAGGAGCTGCAGCGCCGTGCGCGCTCCCGGCGCGCCGCGCTGTGCGCGGTGCCGCAGCCGCACGCGGTTCGCCGCCATCATCGCGGTCTCCGCCAGCGAGAAGAACCCCGACACGATCAGGAGCACCGCGAGCGCGGTGGCGAGCGTCGAGATCGGGATGCCGTCCATGTCAGGTGTCAGTTGACAGTTGACAGTTGACAGGCGCGTCGGCGTTTTCGGTGGCGGCGCATCGAGCGCCGCTGCAGCGTTTGCGTGGGTCGGTCTTCGGGCCGACG
>DAOMBL010000477.1:0-2967 GCA_035427325.1 Casimicrobiaceae bacterium | reverse complement strand
CGAGCTGCTTGACGCCGAAGCCCGCCTCCAGGCCCTTGCCGGTGATCGACTCGAACAGGGCTCCTGCCGTCCACCAGAACGTCCGCAGGCTCCCTTGCGTCGTCGCGTCCTCGATGGCGGCCACCGCCTCGCGCATCGTCGTGGCGCCGGATGCGTCGCCGCGCAGCCACGCGAGCAGGCCGCGCTGGTAGGCGCGCCGCTGCTTGACGAGGTACGAGGGGATCCGGTTCGCCGGAATCGCCTCGCGCGGCGGCAGCTTCGGCGCGCGCGGCGAGAGGTCCGGGTAGAAGAGTTCGGTCGGGGACGCGGCCCTGACCCCGCGCGCGAGCTGCATCGCCTCGTACTCGGGATAGAGCTTGAGCGGCACCGGCGCGACCCCCTTGACGAGTTCGTCGAGGAAGATGCGGAGCTTGCGGCAGGCGCGGTCGACCACGTCGATCGCAGCCTCGCGTTCGCCGGGCGGCACGGTCTCGAGACGGGCGAGCTGGCGCTCCAGCTCGTCGGTGTAGGCGACGACCGCGTCCAGCCCCACCATCTGGATCGCGCCGGCGGCCTGGTGGATCTGCGTGCGCGCCTGCTTGAGCGCGGAGGCATCGTCCGGGTTCGCGCGGAACGCGCCGAGCGCGTCGAGCCCGCGCGCGATCGCCTGGTCGATCTCGCCTTGCACCCAGGACAGCGGTCCCAGGTCGTATTCGGGCGCGTGGTCGGACATCAGGAGTCAGAAGTCAGAAGTCAGAGGACAGAGGGCAGGCGCCCTCCGCTCCCGGAATCCGGCAGCACGAAGTGCGCCAGCTTCGCTGCGGACCGCTTCATGCGATTGCCCCCGTCCGCTTCCCGCGTCCGACCGGGTCCCGCCCTCCCGGGCGTCAGACCTTGAAGCCCGCCACCGACGAACGCAATTCCGCGGCGAGCTTGGTGAGCTGGCCGATCGAAACGTTCGTCTGCTTCGTGCCCTCGGTCGTCTCCTCGGAGATCCTGAGGATGCCCTGCATGCCGCGGGTCACGTCCGACACCGAGGTCGACTGCATCTGGGTCTGCGCCGAGATCCGGCCGATCAGTTCGGCGAGTTCGCGCGACACGCGCTGGATCTCGGTCAGCGCCTGGCCCGCGGCGTCGGAGAGCTTCGTTCCTTCCACCACGCCGACCGTCGACTTCTCCATGGCCGCGACCGCGTCCTGCGTGTCGGCCTGAATCGTCTTCACGATCGCCTCGATCTGCTTGGTCGCCTCGCCGGAGCGTTCGGCGAGGCGCTGCACTTCCTCGGCCACGACCGTGAAACCGCGGCCCGCCTCGCCCGCGGAGGCCGCCTGGATCGCGGCGTTCAACGCGAGCACGTTGGTCTGCTCGGTGATGTCCGAGATGAGTTCGACGATCTCGCCGATCTCGAGCGAACTCTCGCCCAGCCGCTTGATCCGCTTCGACGTGTCCTGGATCTGCGTGCGGATCTCGTTCATGCCCGAGATCTGGTTCTGCACCGCCTGCCCGCCCTTCTCCGCGGCGCCGAGCGCCTGCTGCGCGACCTTCGCCGACTGCGACGCGTTCTGCGCGACCTCGTTGATCGACTGCGCCATCTGCAGCACCGACGCGGACGCCTGCTGGATCTCGCGGTTCTGCCGCTGCGACGCCTCGAACAGCCGGGTCGAGATCGACTGGGTCTCCTGCGTCGCGCGCGTCACCTGGTCGGTCGCCGAGTTGATGCCGCGCACCAGCGTCCGCAGCTCCTCGATCGTGAAGTTGATCGAGTCGGCGATCGCCCCGGTCACGTCCTCGGTCACCGAGGCCTGCACCGTCAGGTCGCCGTCGGCGAGGTTGCCCATCTCGTTCAGGAGCCGCAGGATCGCCTCCTGGTTCCGCTTGTTCTCGTTCTCGCTCTCGAACGCGCGCTGGCGCGCGTCGTCGAGGAACACCTTGCCGAGCAGCACGAGGCACAGGAGCGCGAGCAGGCCGAAGATGATCGCCGCCCACAGGGTGAACGTGGCCGCGAGGCCGCCGCCGCCCTCGAAGATGCCCGCGAGCTTCTTCGAGTCGTTCAGCAGCGGATCCGCCTCCGCGTTGATCGAGCGCGCCGCCTGCTTCGCGACGGTCAGCCGCTGCATGTTCTGCAGGATCGCGGAGACCCCGGCGTCGTAGGCGGCGAATCGCTTCGCGAGTTCCGAGAGCGTGGCGCGCGCGTCCTCGTTGCGGATCGCCTGGATCTTCAGCGTGTCGCTGCCGCGCTGGAGCCCGTTCAGGATGTCGCGGAAGACGCCCGTGTCCTTGCCCATCAGGAACGCGACCTCGGGGTCGATTTCCTCGCCGGAGGCGAGCGCGTTCGCGTTCTTCGCGATCCGCTGCGAGAGCACCGCGAGCTGGTTCGCGTAGTCGACCTCGCGCAGCGTTCCACCGCCGCCGCCGATCTGCAGCGCGACCTGCTGGGCGAGTTCGAGGATGCCGGCGTTGGTCTGGTTGATCGCCTCCAGGCCCTTCGCGAGCGAGGTGAGGCTCTGCTGGTTCGCGACCAGCCGCTCCGCGGACGCGTCGACCTTGTCCCACCGGGCCTTGAGCCCGTTCAGGATCTCGATCGCCTGCGCGTCCGACGCCGCGTCGAGGGACACGCCGCGCACCGTCCCGCCGTTGAGCAGCGCGTTCAGGTTGGTGCGGAACAGATCGCGGCTCTCGGCCACGGCCGGAAAGCCCGCAGCCTGCCCCTGCGACGCGAGCGCGGATCCGCGCGCGAGGCGCTGCGAGAGCATCTGCATTTCGGTCGCGACCGAAGTCGCGGTCGCCGATTGCGTCGACTGGCGGTTCTCGAGGAACACCATGAACGCCGCGAACACGAGGAACAGCGCGAGCAGCGATCCGAGCACCTGGAACTGCTTGACCACGGGCATCGAGCCGATGATCGGCAGCCGGCCCGGCATCTTCGCCGACGGCGGAGCCGCGCGAACCTGGTCCATCGCCGAGACCGCAGCCAGCGGGTCGTAGCCC
>DAOMBL010000476.1:0-2991 GCA_035427325.1 Casimicrobiaceae bacterium | reverse complement strand
ACGGGATTCGAGCCCATTCGCGCAGCTCCGTGGGACGGGCCCGACGGGGTTTGTGCCGACGCGACGCAGCGGCGTCGGCCTGAAGGCCGACCCACCGTGCGATTCAGCGCGCCGGCCGCGCGCACTGCACGTTCATCTCCCGGCACACCCGCAACACGGAATCGACGACGATGTCGGCCGCGTTCGGCTGCGAAGCGGTGTGCGCGGAGGTGACGAGGAGCTGCGACAGGTTGTCGCCCATCGGGTTCACCTTGACGCCGGCGATCTGCTGGCCGTTGGTGAACTGCACGATCTTCGACGACGGATCGTTCTGCGTCACAGTGAGATCCGTGCGCGCACGCACGTGATTCACGACCGCCGCGTACACCTTGTCGGGCGCCGCGTCGAGCATCACGGTCGCGGTGTCGTAGCTCGCACCGCCCGCGGCTTTCGACTGTTGCGACATCGTCTCGACGCGGCCGATGACGTGACGCGCGAGGAACACCCATTGGGCTTCCGCGACGCTCGAGAGGGCGAGCAGGAGCGCGCCGGCGACGATCGCGAGGCGCTGCGTGGGTGTCGAAGTCATCGGATCCTCCGTTTCGGTTGCCTCGAGGGGACACTCAGCGCCGGAATCCGCCGCGACCGCCGAAGCCGCCTCCGCCGCGCATGGCGCCGAACTGCTGGTAGCTTCGCTCGCCGCCCATCCGGGCCGCGCGATCGCTCTCGAGCTGGCCGCGACTCTCGAACGACTGGCGAGAGGCTCCACCCCGCTCGGTCTCGCCGGCGAGATTCGACGTTCGCGCGGCCGCCCCTCCTTCGGTCGCGCCCGACAGGTTCCTGCCCGACGCATTCGTCCTCGCCTGCTGGGCGTTCTGTCCCGGTTGAACCGGCTGCCAGGTCCCGCCGCCTCCGGTGCCCGTGTACTTCTGCCAGCCGCTGTCGGTCTTCTTGTAGATGTTGCCGTCGGCGCCCGCGTAGACGTCGCCGCCCGCGCCCTGGACGACGCCGCCCTTGTTGCCGCCCGCACCCGAGAATCCCGCGCCGCGCGCTCCCGACGACGAGGTGAACGAGCCGACGCTGCCGCGCGAATCGCCCTGGCTCTGCGTGTGCACCGTCTGGTTGGGACCGCTGATCGTCGACGAGCCCCAGTGACCGTACGCGTTGCTGTTCTGGTTCGTCGTGCCTGAGCGTCCGGTGTTCGCGTTGTACCAGCTCGCGTTGCCGGACGCGCCGCCCGGCCCCCAGACCGCGCTGCCGTGCGCGTAGCTGCCGGTCGTCGGGTTGTAGGCGGAGAACGCGCCCGCGCCGCCGTTCGGACCGTAGATCTCGCCGCCGCGCGCGTAGGTCCCGGTCGTCGGGTTGTAGTAGGTGCCGCCCCTGGCCGCGCCACCCCACGGTCCGTAGATCGCGCCGCCGTGCGCCCATGCGCCCGTCGCCGGGTTGTAGTAGGTCGCCCCTGCATAGCTGTACGGGTACGGGTAGTAGATCGGAACGACCGCCGGATAGAGGTAGGGCGGGTAGTAGTAGCCGGTGCCGTAGACGACCACGCCCGCCGACACGTAGCTCATCGTGTAGCCGGACGTGTACGAATAGGTCACGCTCGTCGGCGACGAGGAGACCACCCTGACATAGGTGCAGGGGTAGACCGGACTCGTCGGCGGAATCGCGTAGATCGCGCCGGGCACGGCCTCGGCGAGCACCCACGGGCCGTTTGCACCGCTCGCGACGAACCACGCGCCCTGGTAGCACGAGTAGTAGGCCGCCTGATCGCGCACCACGATGAACGACGTGTTGGTCGCACGGTAGAGCGGCGTGCCCGCGATCGGGACGAACACCGGATCGCCCGCGTAATAGACGGTGAGCTTCGCGGACTCGCGCGCGAGCGTGGCCTGCTGCGGCAGTTGCGCTTCGAGCAGCGCCTCCTGCGCCTGCGGCGTTCCCGGCACCGACACGAGGACGAACCCGCGCGGTCCGTTCGCCGGAATGCGCGCGAAATCGGTCGGCAGCGCCGACGTCGCGTAGCTCCAGGGCCCCGCGAGCGTCGCGGCGGAGAACCAGCGTCCCGACACGAGGTAGTAGAGCTTGCCGCCCTGCGCGGCATCGCTGAACAGCGCGGCATCGGTGTTCGCCGCATACCTGAGCGAGGTCCCCGGAATCGGCGTCCACTGCGGCGACCCCTGCGTGACGATGATCGCGGCGGGTGTCGTCGAGGTGTACACGGTCGGCGCGTCGGCCGGGCCGAACGGCCGCCCCGGAATCTGCGCCTTCACGTCCTTGAAGTTCTCGTTCGCGGGCAGGGAGCCGAAGGCGGCCGGCAGCGCACCCGCGCTTGCCCAGGGTCCCTTCGCATCGGGCGCCGCGAGCCAACCTCCGCCGACGAGCAGGAACCAGGTCCCGCTGCCCGATTCGCGGAACACGTCCCAGTTGGTGTTCACGACGAACGAGAGCGTCGTTCCCGGGATCGGCGCGAGCACGGGCTCGCCGTCGTAGACGACGAGACTCGCGGGCCGCGCACTCGCGAAGATCCGCGGCGGCGTGTTGTCGAGCGCGACCGCGGGCGGCTTGTCCGCCGCTTCGGCGAGGCTCTTCGTGACCATCGCGAGCGGCACGCGCTTCACGCCGAGGCCCGTCAGCACTTCGCGGATGCGCTCCTCGAGCGTCGCGCTCCTCGCAGCATCGAGAGCGGGGAAATGGATCGAGACGAGGCGCGGCTCGGTGAGCACCACCGTGCGCTCCGCGAGTTCGACGCTCGTCGTGAACGCCATCTCGACGGTGCCGAGCGTCGGCTTCGACGCGCCTGCGGGCGTGATGCCGACGACGCCCCGCGTGTTGAGCGTGCGATGTTCCGGCCACGAGATCACCTGCGGCTGGTAGACGGTCGCCGTCCCGTTCGCGGTCGTGATCGTGTGCGGCCACTCGGGCGTCGCGGAGCCTGCGGCGGACGTGGGGCCGGGCGCGCCCGATGCCGCGGGCGTGCCGGGCGCGGAGCCGCCGCCGACCGCGGCGAGC